>JAESTE010000117.1 GCA_016763735.1 Nitrospinaceae bacterium
GGCGGGGCCGTGCAATACGCCTTGGTCTCGCTCAGGCCCCACGATACGCTCACCGCGGAACTCCCCGACATAACAGAGGCGTTGGGGAAAATGCCAGGGAACAGATAGCACGTGGGGAACGCACCCGCCGGTACCACTGCTCCGGTGGCAGGCAACGGGTTCACTACGTTGAAGGCCCGGGCGTATACCAGTGTGCGGTTGTCTGCTCTGGTCACGGGCCTGGTGTAGTGCATAGGGGCGGTGGCGTCGAACTCGGGGCTCCATTTGTGGTAGATATCCCGCGCCCGCCCACTAAGGTCTTCGTACGTGAAGTGTGCCCACACCTCGCCATTGGCCTGTGTAACGGACACACGGAAGTTGGCCTTGTGAGTGATCTCCTGTATGTAGGTCTCGCCGTCGGCCACGTGCATCACGGTGCCATTGGCCCGCATCAGCTTGGCCCCGGCGTCGAATTTGAGCAGGGTCTCGTAATCAGGGCGGAGGACCGCTCCCACGTCGGCAACGTTCGCGTACTGACAACTGGTGCCAGGTTGAGTGAAGGGTTGATGCCCAGTGGGTCTGAATAGAGTGGTGAACGGCGAAACGTCCTCGTGTGCATCCGACGCGTTCATCAGCCCGGCGAAGTACTCCCAGGGCCACGGCAAACAGGTGGGCTTAGTGGTGGCCTTCAGCCCCAGACGTGTCCAACGGTACTCGATGTACTCGGCCATGTTCGAGTACGGGTTCACGTCCGTGAGGACTGTGCCGTCTGGGCTGGTCACGGTACGCGCAGGTAGCAAGCACATCTGGAAGTTGCGCTGGTCTATCGCCCCCACTCGACTAGGTCCGACAGCATGCAGCGTGGTGAACTGTTGGTTCCACATACATGTTGCGAACGTGCCCGAGGTAGGCACTGTGTGTTCGTTTGTCACAGGGTACGTAACAGACGGGACCAGGCCCTGTCCCAGTGTACCGAGGACGAATCCAGCCCAACACCACACCCACCACAGCCGCATTGCCCATGTGTACATGAATGTTTCGGCGACACACTTTCCGGCACCAATTGATACGTATAAATGTGTGCATTCATTAGTGACCATGTCCATCAGGTGGACACCGCCGTTGTCCGGTGAGTCAGTAATTTAGAACTGGCCGAATCACTGGCTACAGGGTTGGGCTCTGCGCGAGGAGTCGGCGCAGGGTGTAGTTTGCGGTGGGCACTACGCACAATCGCGTTGACGCCGAACAAAATACCAATGATGGCCCCGATCACCAACAACCCGCCTGCTCCGTAGTAGACCCATCGAGGGATGCCGTACAGCGGCTTGGTGGGGGCCGAAGTAGGGGCAGGGGTAGGTGCACTGGTGTTGGGGACCACCAGAGGGATCGTCACCGCTGCGATCGTAACGTTGCTGGTGTTGCACAGGTCGCCGATCCAGAACTCTTCGCACACACACGTCTCCAGGTCCGGGCGACTCACTGTGTGGTACCTGTCACACGCCTTGACGCATATCATGCTGTTGATGTACTTGCCCACGTTGGTGACTGGATCCGTCTCGTTTTCTCCGTCCACCCCCAGGGGATGCGCCACATCCGAGTACACGACTGACAGGAAGTCCGCCCGGTTGCACCCACACGTCGTCGGGTTGAGGTTGCCGTACAACACCACGGTCGCCTTGGTGGTGGCCTGAGGCTCCAAGGGGTGGGCCATCAGGGAACAGTTCACCAGAGTACAGTCGCTTGACATGTCGTAGTACGGTGGGGCACACACACACTTGCTGACAGTGGTGGTGGCCAAGGTGAAGGCCGCATCCGTGTCGTTGCCGCTGACGCTTCCGGTCAACAACAGGTCGTGGAACGCCAGCATCTCCACGTGTACCATCTCCTGTCGGGCATGTGGGGGCAACCCAGTGGACGCACACACGCCGGTCAAGCACGTGGAACCGTTGTGCCCGGCCCAACAGTCGCAGGTCAGCACGTTCGCTGTGCCGACCAGTGTCCCGTTCCCGTTGCAGCCGGTGAGGGGTGTCACCGTACACTCCCCTGAACAACCGACGGACGCCGGCAACACACATCGCCCAGACGACACGTCGAAGTCGCCCACTCCACCGCAGTTGCAGTTGTATGTCCATGCGCCAGGGAACAGACATGTCACGCCAGTCGTACCTCCGCAGGGAACGGGGATGATGGGCAAGTCGGCCCCGCAGTGATTAAACCCACAGGAGGTCCCCGACCATCCAGTGTCACACAGACAATACGACAGTGACGTGGTGCCACTTGGAGCTCCGTAGGTCCCACACGCCGACGTATTGCACAGGTGCCCGGTCCATCCCGCGTAGCAATCGCATCCCCCGGCACGGACCCCCACACGAGGCGACCCTCCTCCGCACGCCGACACGTCGCACAGCATCCCGGTCCACTGAGACCCCATGCACGTGCACCCGTGTCCGCTGATCTGCGCCCTTCCGTTGGCAGAACACCTGGTCACGTTGCAGTACAGCCCTTCGTACGCCGCCTCGCACACACAGTCCGTTGCCGAGTCGACGTATCTTCCGTGGACTCCGCACGCCTCGATACAATGACGGTACGTGGGGGAGATTGGGTCGGTGTCGCGCATCAACGGGTACGTGCAGTTGCACCCGCCTGCTGCATCCGCCAAGGGTGCCGCCCCACCGCTCCGTACACACACGTTGGTGCTGCAGTTCTGTCCCTCTGCCACAGCATGCAACCACCGAGGTGTACATTGACACTGTGTCCCGTCCCAGTGCTGGCCCGGGGCTGTGCACCGCTTGGTGTCACAGAACGTTCCCGTGTACTGGCATGGTTTGCCCCCTTGTTGGGGACACGACGCAGTATTGCAGGTCAACCCGTCGGTACTCTCTGCGCAGTGCATGCAATGGGGCTTGCACGCACCCAGACCGTCGGTGATCCAGTTCATGTTGGTGTGGGTGAAGGGGTTGATGGCCGGGGCGTACAATCCGCCCACCACGCCGCAGGTGCAGGTTGGCACCACCATCAGACTGGGCTGGGAGGGGGCCCCGTCACATCGGCTGTACTCCCTCTGCCCTGTGATCACGAACCCACCACACTCGATCGACCCCGGCATGAGGGTGGACAGCGGGCACGCCGAACGGCAGCCGCGGTAGGGAAACACTGGCTTTCCATCTGTTGCCAACAACGAGAACGAGTCTGGGTACGGTACCGCCCGGTCGCCAGCCCCGCTGCAGTTGCAACCACTGGGGAGCAACGAAAGCCCGCCTGACTCGACGCAACGGTTGCGTGCGCAGTATTGCCCCCCCAACTTGTTGATAAAGAACGGACGACATGTGCACTCGTCATTGGCGCAATGCCCCCCCACCAAGTCACAGTTCCCGCCACAGGCCTGAAGGTGTTGGCACACCACTCCGTTGTATCCGTGCGAGCAGGAACATTGGTACCGCGACTGGCCATTCAAGATGCATTCTCCGTGGTTGGAACACACGGTCAGGTTTCCGGCCAGGGCGCACGCCGACGCCGGGGTTTCGCATCTGTCTCCCACGTACGCTTGTCCGCCAGCCACGATACATTCACACTTGCTGCTGGTCGTGTTGCAATGTCCTGTTCGCAGAACGCCTTGCCCCCGTGCCGAACACGGCATGAAGGACGGCCCGCCACACGGCGAGTTCTGACACGTATCTCCGGTGGTCTTGAAATAAGTGTTGCACCTGCAGTACGGCCTTCCGTTGCGGTTTGTACACCCTGCCAGCGTGTCGGTGTCACAGCCCTTAGGGATGCAGACCCCTCGGTTGGAACACCAACTGTTCTGCGTGGGGTTCACACACGAACCCGTGTAGGTGTTCTGGCACGTGGTCCCCCAGAACCCGTCGGCGCGATGGGTGGTAGTCGGTGGGCCCACCTGGTTCAACCAACACTCACACGTGGGGTCGGCCACGTCTCGGTTGCACACGTTCTCCCCAATACGGGAATGCCCGCCCTGTCGAATCAGCAACCCTTGGCACTCCTTTCCGTTCGGGCCATGGACACACGAGCGATCGTTGCACAACCCGTTTGTGCCCTCCTGCCACTTGGGATGGTCGCATGTGCAATTTCCGTATGCACACGCACTGGTGTCCACATACGTCTGCTGAGGATTGACGTACAACCCACCGTGACAATGGTGGGTGATCACCCGGAAGAACCCACTGTTACAACTGACGGACGGTGCGTTGCTGAAGGCATGGTCACAACAATCTCCTCCCCCACTCACGATCCCGCCGAGCCGGTTGCACAGGTGTATACACGACTCAGGTGCCGAAAGGGCCGTGTGCAGGGTCACCGTCACGTTTGGACACTCCTTTGACAAACACGTGCCATGTGGACCACACGCGGTGTGGTGGTGTTGCGGGTCTCTTGGGCACAACTCCACCGAGCAGTCACCGTTACTCCCGCCCCATCCCTCCGCGCACACACATCGACCCACGTAGTCTGAACTCCACGGTACGGGTGGGAGATCCTTCTTAGGGCCGATAGCGATCGCGCGGCCTCCCAGCAAATGGTTGCATGTGCCGCGGCCCGCGTGTGCGCCACACTCCTTCCCCCCTGGAACCAGGAGATCGGCGGCGGAGATTGGGCACCACCGTTTGCTGCATACGGCCCCGGCCCACCCGACCTCGCATACGCACCGCACGCTAGGTGTATACGCCAGACCCCGCGAGTAGGACTGGGCTTGGACCACGGGATTTGTATCGACACACCCGACGGTGTGTCCAGTGTGGCAGGACGGACACGGGATGCACATAAGTCCTCCACGCAGCTTGAGGGTGAACGGCTTGTTTGGTGTTGTCCGGTTCGAACACCCGTAGGGCATCACTGGCACACTGGGGTTCGTTGCGTCCAGTACGTACCGCTCGTCGAGTAAGTCCCCGTCGTACAGTGCACACTGATGGTAGCTGGGGTACTTCAGCCAGTTGCGGCTTTTGTGGACCTTGAACGTACTAGGCGGGGCGTTGGTATTGTTGGTGCACAAGAAGATCGACGCATACAGGTCAGTGGAGGGGATGCCGTCGGTGTCGTCCTTCTCTGTTCCACCGAAGAACCCTGGACGGCACACACATGTAACCCCAACTCCGGTCGACTTCTGGATGCAGGTCCCGCGTCGGCCACACAGGTCGTATACGTTGGGGTCTGGACACACTATGTCCACGGCCGGGTCAAATCCGGTGGGGAACGATTGGTTGCAAAACACACCGCCGAATCCGTTCTCACACAGGCACTGACCAGAGTTGACAAATACACCGTGGTTGCACAACCCGTCATGTGCGACCACAAATTGTGGGGTGTACCCGTGCAGAACGTGGACACCGCCGACAATAAAGGGTGCTATGCTGGCGATGTGCACGTTCGGGGCGCACCACAGCTTGTGGGGAAACTCGGCACTGTTGCACGTCGCGCCTCGGCCCAGTGTTAACCCGCGAGCAAGTCCCGCCCCATAACACAATTTGGCATACCCTCCTGGCAGGTAGAAGAACGGAGAGATCCACATCTGTTCCCACTCAGGCATGAAGTACCCATGGTAGGTCGAATCCTGTGCGACTGTGCCGACGTTGGAGAGCGGGGCTGACTGGTTCGAACCTTGTCCCCAGATCCCGCCTGGTGACTGGACCGCAATCGTGGAGTCCTTGACTTTGCACACGTATTGACTGGGCTTGAACCCAATGAAGGTGGCCCACGGGGCGTTCGTAGCCAGTGCAATATTCACCGCTGCGTTGTACGGCCTTGAACCGGCACCTCTGAGTTGCATCGTGGTTAGGCGAGACCGTGCGGTTGTGGGAGACTTCTCAGCATTCCCGGCCGTGTTAAAGTTCTCAAATGAGGGACATGCGTCGTTTGCGGCCCCGCCGTACGTCTTCCTGTGCGCGGCTTGGGCCAACCAGGTTTGGAGGCTGATCTTGTGAGGGGTGGTGCGGGTGACGAGGAGGGGTATGTTACGATCATGGTGTGTGTCCACCGACTCGGCGTACATATGGTCGTTGAACCCGGCGAATATGAGGGGAGTAGCCCACTTGTACTTGAAATTGAACCAGCCCCGGTAACCTGGTTGGTACCCCAGCTCTTCCTCGGTTGACAAGACAGTGATACCAGACCGACCTTCCCACACACCTCCTGGGGGCGTGAACGATGTGAGGGCGGCGTTGCCCTGGAACGTGATGGACTTGTATGTCTTCCGGTCCCACCAGCACAGGCGGCAGTTCCCGTGGTCGTAGTCCCCTGCGAGCGCCACACAGCAGAGGGTTGCCCCCACCAGTGCCCAGAGCATCCTGGACGCCGAAGAGGTCATGTAATTCTGTTGGGGATACACCGGTGTGATGTCCTGTGTTGTTCACACCAGACCTTATGTGCACCCGGCGACCATCACCCGAACTCCTTAAGGCGGCAGCCAAGGCCGCGACCTGGCAACTGCTCACGATCATCACCGGCACACTCGTGTTGTACCTCATGATGGGCGGGTTCGTGGCGGATCTCGAGGTGATTGTGGCCAACGCCGTGCTGGAGGTGTTTCTCTTCGTGGCACACGAACGGTTGTGGGACCCGCAGAACGGGGGGGGCCTGTGGTTGCCGTCCCTGACTTCCCGCCCTGACGGGACCGAATTGAGTACAACTGTGGTAGAAGACCACACAGAGACCCACACCCTTGTTGCCACGGAAACCCCGGACAGTGAGTTCGTACCTCCGACTCCCGACTCGCCATGACCACCTTTGGCACGGACTACGACGGCACCGTCTTTGCCTACGTGTTCGCCGGCGCCGTGCTCATGATCATCAGCACCCATCTGGACTACCTCTGGAGCATGGCGGACCTGCAGAAGTTCCTCCCTGTAGACGACGGCAGCTCGGACGGGCCCGACGACCGACACTTCGGCAACGCACACCCCTTCCTCAACGTTCCCACCGGACTCGAAACTGTACTCCATCTAGGAGGACACGCTCTCTTCACCGTCGGATGCTACAAGTCCATTGAACCGGTGGCGGTATTGTCCAAGTACGACACAGGCGAGCTAAGGATCTGGGTACTGGTCTCTACCTTGGCCATCCCCGCCATGATGATCCTGTCCAGTTTCCTGTCTGGTGTCCACCGCCTAGACCAGGTCCCCCTGGCCAAGATGCTGGGGATTACCATCCACAACGGCGCATGGATCGTACTGGGCCTGTTCGCCGCCCTCAACAAGCAGTCCCCCTTCAACGTCTACGCGTACCTAGGCGGACCCCTGGTGGGCGTGTCGGTCCTGGTCATTGGCATGACCCGCTACTACTACAACGACATCAGCAAGCAGTCCAGCCGTATGCTGGGGTCTGCTGGGATCATCACCGGGTTCATCTTCCTGCTCCTGGCCGTCAGCCGTCGTCCCATATAAGGTCTTTCAAAGAAAAGATCCGTCGCGTGGCCGGGTCATGCATGCATATACTAAAAACAGTCTGTTCGGTGTACCTAGCGTTTTAATTGAGCCAGCCACCCACACCGTACAGTAGGGGCACCACGGAACCGCCACGCACACAGCCTCCTCCACTTGGCTCGCCGACTCATGAACCTTTGGGGGTCCTTGCCGTAGACAATGCAGGCCAGTTCGTGCGCCATCTTGATGGGCACGCGGTACGTACACGAACCCCTCCCCCCTGGTACCGGGTACTTCGTCCAGGCCACCGGCAACGAACGTAACGCGTCGTCGGGTAAGCTGTACACCTTTTGAGCGTTGTCGCTGTTCATCCATTCCGTGCACCGGCCACACAAAGCCGCGTTGTTCAGGCCCCAGTTGGTGAGGCACTGGATGCACCTCTTCGTCAAGGTAAAGACAATGCACTCAAACGGAGTCCTGTCCCCGTCGCGTCGACAGATGATGCCCCACCGAGGGTCGACACGGAGCACCTTGTGCAGAGGCTTGCAGGTCCAGGCCAGCGCCAACAGTTCGTCGTTCTGTAGGAACTGCCCCACTCCATGTGCCCACACACTAATAGGCAGCTGAGGCAAGTCAACACGTGCCAACAACTCAAAACCTTGGTTTTCCTGGGCCCACGCATCGTTGTGTATGCGTTCACGTGCCAAACGAGCCAGGTCATCCACTGCGTTGGTGCGGGCCTCTTCTGTGTGCAGGAAATCTCCCATCTCCGTCTGGATCAACTTCACCTCTTGCTGGAGGTGCAATACTCGAGGCATCAATACGGTCTCAATGTCAGTGGTGCAACGGCGGTCCTCTTCGTCAAAGTCAAACTTTCGATCCGCGACCTCGCGCCGGTCCGCACACCGCTCTGCCCGATTACGGCGGGGGGGAAAGCTCAAATTTTCCTTGTACCGCCTCCTTTCGGTGTGGCGGTAGTTGGTCCGGTTCATGAAGGCGACGTCCGCCAAACCATAAATATGTTCCCTGGTGTTGGCGAGTTCTGTGCCCATCGTGTTGGCCCGGGCTTGCATCGCGTCGTACTGTGTCTTGAACCACTCCGGGGCCTCGAAGTACACCGACATGGTCCACCACGCGTTCTCTCTGTCACCTTTCTCTAACAAGTCATCGCCCCCGAATGCATTGTCCGCGAACGAGAAAGGGCGTCTCCCGAGGTTGGGGTACAGGTCGTGTTCGTGTATGACGGGTCGTTGGGGTGTCTTACGTGCAGCCATGTTTCGCTCAGTCACACACCTGCTGCAAGTTCACTGTATTTATAAAGGGCACCAGACTCTAGACTGACCACACTCATCGGCCGTCCATGTCCAGCTCTTGCCACGTAAAGGTCTCCCACGAGTTAAACACCACGAACCCGCTCACGTCTCGGTGTCGTACTTGGTACTGGACCCTCCTTCCGGCCGCCGTCTTGGACAACACGTTGATCCCTGCCCGGTTCTGTACGCTCTGGTACAGCACAGTCACGTCGTCCACGCCTTGCGAGAGGGACGGCGCGGGCATGGACTTGAACCGTGTGTGCTGGCTCTCGTCCAACGCTACCCAGAAGAACACAGCACCTAATCCCTCCTGGGCGGCAAACTTCTGTGTACGGACCCGGTCCTCCTCTTTGGGCTGGTAGTACAACTCACCGTCCTTCCCCGTCCACATCGGTTGCATCTTGTTCAACGCACTGCGTCCAGGGACCACCATCTCCGCGGCATTGGTCTTGGGCTTCCCACTGACCCGTGGCTTGGGCTTGTTCTGGCGCTGGGTGAAGACACTGGTCGTGTTCAGTTTCTGAACAGGCGGGTCGTGGGCAAACACACTGCGCCCGGCCTTCTTCTTCTCGTCTTCCAGACCGGCAAACACGCCGACCGGTGGTTTACGTCGGGCACGTCGTGGGGGCGGGTGGTCCTCCTGGTCGCTCACCAGGTCGTCTGCCGGGCCCTGTTCGTATCCACCAAACTCCGCGCTCATGCCAGAGGCAACAAACGGTAACGGGTGTAAGGGTGCTTCCGTGTTTTATTCGCTACAGACTGTCTATACCATGGCCAGGCCTTCCCGGAAACACGACCCGTCCCACTTCTGTCCCCCGGCCCACAAGGTGGTCAAGTGGCAGCCTGGGCACCGTGCCTTTGTCTTGGACAAGTTCGTGTTGCGTGGTGTCAAACCCACGGCCGCCGCACTGTTCTACCCGGCGTGGAGCTTCAAGTCCGCCACCAACGGATCCCTCAAGAGCGTGGACGCGACCTGTTCGGTGACAGGGTCAGACAAGTCCTTGACCGGGTTGGAGTTGGGGCAGTGCGTGGACCGTCAACTGGGGGACATTGTCAAGCTGCTCGTGGGCTACTCGGTGCCTTTGGCCCTCTTCCTGGACCAGGAAATGAAGTTGCCCGCCTCGTTGCCCAAGCGCGCGCTCCATGCTCTGCTGGGGTACCGCCAGACCATGCACGTGTACAGCCGCAAAGTGTTTGCCGTATTGGCGAGCCAAGGACTGGAACCTCTGGCCACTCAGGTGTGCTGCGGGTCGTGTGACGCCCGTCTGGGTACGGCCGTGGACTTGGTGTGCCGTGACCCGCGTCCTCCCTTTCACGACGTGTTGGTGGAGATCAAGGCCGGGTACTACCGCTACATGAACCGGTTTGTCACACACATGAGCCCGCCCTACCAGGCGTTCCCCGACTCTCCGTTCTACCAGTTCCAGTTGCAGCTGGCCTTCACCCGCATCTTGTACATGCGCACGTACCAGCACCGCATGGTGTCGTACTCGGTGGTGTTGAACGTGCACGAGCAGGGGATTGACCTGTACAGTTTGCTGCCTGCGGTTCAGAAGTGTGACGTTGGGGCCTGGAAGGTGTTAGTGAACACCCGTGACTTGACGGCGCCTCAACGCACGGCCATGCACAACCGGGCGAGGGCGCAGTACCTGGAGCAGAAGGGGTCTGTGCCCAAGCCCAGCAAGGTGAACCCGGCCACGGCAGCGGTGGCGGCGATACGCAAACCTCGGGCCAGGAAGGTGGCCAAGGGCCGCAAACGTCCTCGTTCTCTACCTGTCAACCGTATGGTGGCGACTACCCGGCGCCTCAGCCGAGGCAAGCTCAAGGTCACTAGGCGCCGTACGCGGTCAGCACGTTCGGCCACTCGACGTCGCAAAGTCACCAAATAAACATTTAGTTCAAGCACGCTACGAAGCGGTCTTGATCTTCTTGGTCCCCTTCTCCAGTCTGGCCTTGGTTCGCTTGGCCAGCCTGCGTCGGAACCGCACCACACGTGCGTCGATCTTGACGAGACACGGTTCACAGTAATCACTGTCACTGTCCTCGTCGTCCGCCTTCGGTGGATACAAACTCATGTCCATGTCACACTCCGAACACGATCGACGGATGTGCTTGCGCTTGGGGGCCCGGGCCTTGGCCGCGTCCTCTACTTCCTGGAGCTTGGTGGTATGGGCCCTGCGGAACCTCTGCTTGAGATCGAGTTGAGCAGCCGCGATCCGCTCTTGCGTTTCCACTCTCGCCATGGTGCACCCAATACAGTAGTCCTTGTTGATGTCGGCGCGTTGTGGCGGCGGGTAGAACTTCATGTCCGTCTCGCAGCCCGCACACCACCGGTTGGTCTCTAACTTGGCCTCTATGTCTGCCATAGCCGCCACGTGTTTGAGGACGTCGCGTTTGGTCCTCTCCTTGACCTCCAGGTCTACCCTATCCGCCACGCGCTTGAGCATGTCGTCCTCGTCCTCGTCCTCCTCGAACGCGTCGTCCGGTATGTCCTCGGCCTCTTCGTCCTTCTTGTTGTCCTTCGCGCGCTTGGCGTCCAAGGCGTCTGCGGCGTCCATGCGATCCTTGACGACTTTGGCGTCGCGTTTCTTGGCACATGTATAGCACAGCTCCTCACACTCGTCGTCTGGTACGTCGCAGATGTGCGCGTCGCACTGGAAACACTTGTCGCACTGTTTGCACCACTCGTCCCCACATCGTGCGCAGACACCTCTCAGACACGATTCACAGACCATGTGTTTCTTGTCGCATTGGATGTTGTTCACCGTGTCGTTGTAGACTCCACAGTATTCGCATATGGGGTTGCCGTCCTTGTCGTCGGGTATGGCGCAGAATGTACACAGGTCCACATCGTCTGCGTCGCAGACGTGCAAGCCACACTTGGCACACGTGTTGCACGAGGCACACCACGTGTCCGAACAACGTGTGCATTCTCCCTTCACGCAGGCCTCGCAGACCATGTGTTGTTCGGTGCACTCGGTGTCGCAAACCGACCTGTTGCGCACGCCGCAGTGGTCGCAGAGGTCGTTGTCAGCGTTCTCGTAAGCACGTTGTTCGGCGCAGTCGTGGCAGCGGTTGTATATTTCGGCAAGTTTCGCCTTGTAGTAACCGACTTGGTCTGTCAAGCACTTGACCAACTTGTCGTCGTCCGGGACGTTGGTGAACCCCGCGTCTTCCAAGTCCTGTTCTATGTGGTCGGTGCCTATCTCAACCCACGTCGTAAGGATCTCCAGGGCAGAGGACTGGGACAAGTGGGGCAGTATCTTGGTAGGGTTTGACATGGCGAATGACTTTGTGTGGTTGTTTGACAACGAGCAGTCGACACCCGAGTCGACGTCCGAGTTGAAGTCGACTTGAGAGTCGACACGGATATAATAAAAATGTACCGCCACTGATGATACAAATCCACGCGCCCATACTCTCGAGGATTTCGCCGAGGTTGGAAAAGTCAAGGTTTGGTCGAAGGTTTCGAAAACTTCAGAACGCGGTCCCTGAGTGATTCCAACAGCAAACGGTTTGGAGTCGACCAGATGAAAACGTGACTTTTTCACTTTCTGAAATACTTGAAACTTGGAAGTATTTCTGAAGTATTGGTCAAGTATTTCGTACTTTCCCTCGAGAGACTTGACAAAAACTTGAGAAATACTTGACAAAAACTTGAGAAATACTTTGTACCGAGATTTTCCTGAAGTCCAATCGAGAGGGGGGGTAGGGTCTTGTTCCCCCCTAACCGATCGGCATCAAATCGGTGAATAAAAGATGTTCACCATTTGTGACAAAATAAATTAACCGATATGTCAGACTTTGTTACGGTAGTAGTAGAGTAGTGCAATGGGTTAGACATCCTAGACCCCCCCCCATCCTGTACAAAATTTGGGTATTAATCCAGACTAGTCTAGTCCTACTGCGCAAGGTACCATTCAAACATCCACCCGACTATCCTGCAAACGTGAACCATACAATAGGTGTCACAGTTCCTGACATATCGGTTAATTGATTGTCTTCACGAACGTTGAACTTGTATATTCACCGAAAACCTACCGGTCGGTTAGGGGGGAACAAGACCCTACCCCCCCTCTCGATTGGACTTCAGGAAAATCTCGGTACAAAGTATTTCTCAAGTATTTCTCAAGTATTTTCATACTTTTCAACAAGTCCTTCGAGGGAAAACTACAAAATACTTCAGAAATACTTAAGGTTTTCAAGTTTCTGATCAGGTGAAAAAGTATCGATTTCATCCGAGGGCTTACAAAACGTTTGCTGTTGGATCGTATCAGGGACGTGTGTTTGGTGGGTTTTGAAATCCTACTGGAAGACCTTGACTTTTCCAACCTCTGCGAAATTTCCCGCAAGTCTTCCCCAGGTTTCGGCACCCTGGATTGGAACCGGCTGAACCCGAGGGCAGGAGTGGTCGACTAAGACGGACAAGAGTCGAAAAGTCGACATGTCGAAAAGTCGACCTCCTTCCCCGGACGACTTGGCTCTCTGCACCCCGACCTGGGGGTCAACAACCTCTGGGGGACACAGTTTGAGGCTTTCTGAGGTAGTGGTGACTGCGTTCGTTACCATGGCACGTACCAAGCAATCCCGTTCCTCTGCCACCAAAGACAAGGCTGCACTCCCCAAACTCAAGGGCCACAAGGCCGGTCCGTCTGGAAAGGTCACGCGTTCGACAATCAAAGGGCCCAAGAAGGGGGCCGGGGGCAAAGGCAAGTCGGGCAAGGTCCAACACTACCGTCAACCGGGTGATGTGGCGCACGCCAAGGTCAAGGGTTTGGCCCCAGGCGAACCCCAGCCACGTCGCACCAAGGACGGGTTCCTCTTCCGCAAACCGCGCTCGCACCCGGGCCAGAGGGCCAAGCGGTTCATCAAGAAGCTCCAGATGAGTGTGTTGCCGGTCTCCAGCATGGCCGGGGCACGTCGAGCCTTTGTGGGCGGGCTGGTGCGCATCAACGCACTGAACATGCGCGTGAGCCGCAGCGCCATGGCCACCGCACAGGAAGCCGTGGAGATGATCTTCCACACCATCGCCACCGACGCGTTGTTGACCACTGTGGCCCGAGGACAGAAGACCCTGTCGGTAGGCGACCTGGAGTTGGCCTTCATGCGGTACTCGAGGTCGGGTCAAGGCACCAACATGGTGTGGCAAGAGTACCAGTCGCTCAACCCGGACGGCACGTCACTCCAACTGCGTGCGTTGAGTTGATCCAACTTGGGTTGTGACTTGGAACCCCCCGCCAGTATGAGTACAGCTATAAACACCTATTTGAATTGTACCTGTTGTGTGAGTGCCAACATGCCGACGGCACGTTTGGCGGACCGAGACGTGGGGTGGAAAGACAAAATACGGTGCGACCTGGCGCATTCTGAAGTGGTGGACGACCGAGACGTGGCGCAGTTGTGTTCCCGCTTGAAACGGGTGCTGGTGTGGCACGCCAAAGACCATCTGTTGTTGCGGGGCCATTGCCAACTGGCCGAGTCGCCGAACAAGTCAACCGACGGCTGGATATGGATCATCATCCCGTGCACACGACAAGACAAGCAAGACGTGTGGGTGTTGCGCACGCGTCGGTCCGTGACTCAACGCATGGACACAGACGACGTGCGTACGTGCACCCACCTGCAAAACAATCGGTTGTGGATGTGGATGGTCTTGTTCGCCTGGGGAGTCCACCGTCTACAAGAAACCTTTCGGGTGGCGCCCGATTCACCTGACGCACGGCTGTTGTGGCTGTGGTCTCAAAACGCCCACAACAACGGGCTGGACTTGGTGCGGTGGGTGCGTAGGTGTTGCGGGGTACTGGCCCGCACACTAGACGTCCTGTGTTCCGTCGACCGTGGAGCTGTGGCATGACCAGTAACTGAATGGATTTGTACATACCCACTCATGTCTCCCCTTCGTGTATAAAGATTGATCAAGCAGCATGTCGCGCGCTACCGTACAGAAACGGTTCACTGACTACATCACGCAACAGACCCCGCCCGCACGCACCGATGAAGTCGCCGGGTCCACCGAGGCCAAGAACGGCATGCACTCGGCCATGCGCGCCCTGAGCTCCAAGCAACGGTACCGCTCCCACTTCGCCGACGCCACCGAGAAGGTGGCCGATGCCTTGTTCGAGAAACACCCCGCCCTCAAGGCCTGTAGCGACGGCACCTGGGGCAAGTACTGCCAGTACACCCTGTTCTCGTGTCTGGACGAGACGTACCTGCCCCTCCTGGAGGAGGCCGCCAACGACATTGACCACAAGGCACACACCGAGGCCGTGGTCATGATCAACTCCATCAAGTTCTTAGAATGCCAGCTGAAGGAGATATGGGAAGCCTTGATCACCACCTTCACCGACTCTGCGCCCCAGTTCGCCCTGTTGTGCAGCTTTGCCCGCGAGTGCTACGTGATCCGTGCCTCCGACGCACCCATCACCACAGCAGAGACCAAGCAAGGAGTCAAGGGCATGTTCACCGGGTCCAACAAGAGCAAGGACTTGTTCCGAGTCTACTTCATCCAGGACGAGGCCGAACGTCTGGCCTTTGACCGGTCGGTACGCAAGGGAAACCTGGGCATCCTGAAGAGCCATCGTCTCAAACACGCCGCGTCACGTCGCGAGTGGAAGAAGCGGGTGGAGGCCGGGACGCATCCCGTCAAGTCCAAGAAAGGACGCAAGAGAGAGCGCCAGAAGAACAACGGCAAGGAGGCCAAGGACCAGAAGGTCCCCTCCAAAGACGACGACGAACCGTCGGTGGGAGACGGGTGTTGGATACTTGAGCGAGGTGTGCAGCCTCTGGCCGAGGCCGTGTACGCAGTCTTCCATCGTGAAGAACGTATCCGAGAGGAGATAGTCAACGTACTGGAGCGTATCGTGGTCACCCCCGCAGGACTGGCCGACCAACACGCCGCCATTCAGCGCATGGCAGTGGACTCGGCCAGCTTCCCTACCCTGGCCATGCGTACGGCCTTGCAAGACTACCGTCAACAACTGTGGGTGGTGCTGATGTTCCTCCACGACAAGGAGATCCACAACGCGTTTCGTGCCTTGGTGACCAAAGACACCCCCGAGAACGAACGCGAAGCTATCATGAAGGAGGCCATCCGAGCCATCCTGCCCGACTCGGCACGTGACGACGAACCTATCCCGCGTGAGTGTGCCCCCACCCCGCAACCCCAGCCAGTGCAGGTGACTCCTGTGGTCAACAACGTGCCCAAGGCCGAAGACTGTACCGGTGCTGCCGGAGCGGAGAAGGACGCACTTGAATCAGACCAAGACGAGTAACACATACAGTCTTCATTACATCACGTATCGAGTCATTTGTTTCTGCCGGTCTAAACGGCGTCTGTTGTTCAGCGCACTACGGTCTCTCTGTGCAAACAGTAGCGCTTGTTGTTCTTTGCACATCGTGGTGAAGGCTGTGATGCAGAGGATGGTGTCTGCGCGGGTCATGGGGTGGCACTGCCTGATGTAGTCGGCCTGGGCACGGGTGTGGTGCTTGGTGCACACCAGGACGCCATGTGGGTAGATGAAGCAACGACGTTGAGGCACCAACTCACGGGTACAGAAGGTGCATTGATGGGTCACGTGCCCGGTCTTGGTGAGTTCAGGGATCACCCGTCGCTGGGCCGCACGCACCGCACGTCGGGTCTGGGTGCACACCGTACAGATGTAGCCAAAACTAGTGTAGTCGCAGTGGTCCGGGTGGTAGACCATGGGCAGGCCGCACCCCGGGAAAGGACACAGCATGATCACCCGTCCGTTCCATTGCAGGAGCCGGCCCAACAAGAACACTTCGCACAGGGGTTGACTGGAACATCGCATGTGCCCGCGTATCCGGTCCATCTTGCAGAACCTCTCGCCTGTGACGTAGTCCATGACAATGCCGTTGTACCCAAAGACGTTGTTGGGGTTGCGCTTGGAGATGGACGTCATGATAGACTGGGAGTCTTCGTGGGCCACCAACCCTCCCATGCCGTCAATCAAGGACGCGCCGGCCGGGTCGTCTACTATGGGAGGCATGGCCAGGTCCACTTCCGGCACCGGTGCGTCTGCGTTGCGGCGTACCCGGCGTGT
The DNA here is from genome assembly GCA_016763735.1 of Nitrospinaceae bacterium. GTDB lineage: Bacteria > Nitrospinota > Nitrospinia > Nitrospinales > VA-1 > UBA8687. The sequence goes on from JAESTE010000117.1 coordinate 16,726, forward strand.
CTTGCCCTTGGCACTGGACATGGGTTGACGCAACAACGAGTAGACTTGCTGGCACACCTGGCAGTAGTGGAACCGGGTACGTCCTTGTGCCAGGAAACGAGGCACACGGGTCAGCCCCAGCTTCAATTGAATGGCCTTGATCTGGTTGGTGATGTAATGGTCAGGCAGCTCGTAGGTGATGCACTGGCTGTGTTCGGTCCAGAACAAGCAGGTGACTTGCAGCAAGTAGAAGGAGTAGGGGAAGCGGTGACGGAATGCCTCGAGCCGGGTGCGCAAGGCTCGCTTGCCCATGCGGTACATGTCGTACTCCTGCACCAAGTCTTGCATGGACAACAATGCGGTAGGGGACGCGCCCAGGTCAGTTAGAAGAGGGAACACGTCACGATGCAACACCGTGTCCACTTGGTCGTAGTGTCCCAGCCACGCGTACAAGTACTTCATGGACGACACCGTCATGGAAGGGATGTCGTCGGGGCGGAAGGGGTCGGTGTCGGGCCGAGTGCGCAGATCAAAGCGACCCGACTTGCCACGCTGGCAGGTGTGCAAGAAGGACGTCAAGGGGATACGTTGCCGTTGGTAGCAGTGCTTGAGGATGGCGTCCCGGGCCCCGATGCAGGCCCCATGGATCTTGTCGCGCAAGTCGTTGTCCCACAACTGAGTGATCTTTTTGGATTTGTTGCGCACCAGCCACTCTTCAGGGGAGGCTTCGGACAGCAGGGTGCGTACCGTCACCAAGGTCTCTTCCACCACGCGTGCGAACCCGGTCCAGTCACACAGCAGACGCACGTGGCTGGCGAACACCGGGTCGTCGTTGATGGCCCACACCAAGGCTCGACGCATGGCAAAGGTCGTCAACCATTGACACTTCATGACCACCTCGTCCAGCAACTCGGGTTGTTCAATGCTGATCTTCCGCAGCCTGTCTCGGCACACCAAGGGCAGCTGGAACTCTACTGGTGTACTAGGGTACTGCCCTGTCAACCCGGCCAGGATGATCTGACGGAGCAGCTCTCTGTTGCGGGGTCTGTTGCGTACGAACCGCTTGCACATGTTGGCGAACATGCGGGTTTGGCAAGGTTGCGGGGTGACCTTGGAGAGGATGTGTACCAAGGGTGCCACAGTGCCGGGCCGTAGTTGGAACCAGAAGCAACACTGGTGGGCGGCGCTGCGGATGTCGATGGCAAAGTGTTCAGGGGTACACAGTTGTTTGGCCAGGGCTTGGCCCAGAGGGGAGTGGACACAGTCGTGGCGTGCGCCGTACGCCATGTCGTGCAGGAGTCCCGCCAGATGGCGCATGCGAGGGGCGCATTTCTCGTCTGCCACCACTTCGTCCAATATTTCAAGACACTTGGCCCAGTGTTGTCGTCCACGTAACTCTTGGTCGAGTCCAAACGCGTTGTGAGGGTTGTGTGCGTAGAGTTGGGAACCGTATTCGCGCAGCAAGGCAAGGTGGGGGCAATGGAGCTCACGTATCAACCGAAGTCGCGTGGGTTCTTCTGCCGCCACCCGTTCCTCATGGGCCTTGCTGCGCCGATGAAAATCCTGATAACGTTCACCGGTCTGTGGTTGGAGCGTGGGTTCTTCACGGTACACCATGCTCGACTGGTCAATGACCCAGCGTCCGCCTTGCTCGGGGTCGCGGTACGCCCTCAATTGAGAGTAGAGGTACGAGGCCATGCTGTCCACCAGCCCTTCGTACCGACTGGCAGAGGGCTGGAACGTGTAGGCTCCAAAGTACCCGCCCTTGTCGTTGCGCAGGTTGCGGTACAGCTGGCACACGAACGTGGTGTTGACTCCGTTGAGGCGGCGGTAGTTGGGGCGCAGACTCAAGATGAAGTGGGTCACGTGCACCCGGCAGCACAAGATACAGGGACGACGTTCACGCGGAGCTACTCCGGCTTCCATGAAGATCTGGTACTCTTCGGGGAACATGAGGGAAGTCAACACCACGCCACCACTGTGTTCGGGGAACCCCATCAGTTGGTGTGTGCGCCCGGCACAGTTTTCTCCACGCGAACAGGCCGGGAAGGTGTAGGTACGGGGCGGGCCCTTCTGCATCTGGACGACATGGGTGCCGGCTTCGGCCAGGAGCTGCGACTCGAAGTCTGCGGTGAGGATGGGCAGCATGACCCGGCGTTGGTTGATGAGATACTTGACCTCGTCGCTGGTCAGGTTGTGCTCTTGTTCGTGCACGAATCGGGGACGAGGCAGTTGAGCCAGCTGTGCTTGCATCAGCATGGTGATGGGAGGGTTGGGGTTCTCAAACACTGGGCCGCGGGAGGTGTCTCCGTCCAGTGGCTTCGACTCGTCGGTGGCCATGTGGGGGTACATCTTGAGCAACTCGGAGATGGAGAAGACGTCGACCCCGTGGTCGTGGCTCTGTACTTGGGCGCCCTGCACAAAGTCCGATTGTTCCATCTCGGTGCCGGGTTCAGACCGTGGCTGGGCCCTTCGCTCTTGGGTGCGGTTGGTTTTGGTGATGGCCTGTTGGTCAGCACTGCTGGCGCTGGCGTCACCAGGGGACGGGGGTGGCATGGGCAGAGTCTTGGGTGGTTGGCGCGACTTGGCGCGTGACTCAGCACGTTCCAGCAGCGTCTTCAGCTCCGCGAGTGTTTTCTTTTGTGCCGGGCCCGACGAGGCGGCCGGGAAAGGAGGGACGGCAGGCAAGACACGGCGGGTTCGTTTGCGCCGTGGTCCGGCTGAATGGGCACGACTTTTACCCACCGGAGCAGCAGACCCGATTTGGTGGTGGTGACTGGATGACGCTGCCTTCTCCTCTGTACGTGGAGGAACTGCATGAGGACCAGCCACCTTGCGCGCGGCGGGGTTACGCTTTCGCTTGAGAGGGGCAATGAGGGGGCGAGTCTTTGGAGGGACGGGGTCCATTGCGTCCTCTGGGGCATCCACTCCGGGCGGGTACGGGCGCATCGGTCGACTCGCTTTACGAGGTCCGCGGCGAGGTCGTCGTGGGGCATCCACGGGGTCGCTTGCCGTTGAAGCAGGTGGAGAGTCGAGTGAAACCTGTGCCACCGGGCGCGTACGTGCTTTACGTGCTGCATGATGTGCCGGTGCGTGGGCGGCTGGGGTTGGCACAGGACGTGCAGGGCTAGCTGGCAACTGGCTCGTACCAGGTCGGAGTCGTTTGGTGGAGTGGCCATGGGGCAAGTCCAAGGGCGGACGTTTCCCACCAAAGGCGTCGCACAAGCGCGGCATGGGGGTTTCAACGTTTACATTACGTACACAGGAATCAAGTCACTCAACGGTTTACATAGGCGTGACACCAAGGTCGACCACAGTCATGGTGCCGGGCCTACGCGAGCCAAGACGTTGCCAGGCGTGATGGTGGCGGCCCAGCCCGTGCCCAAGACAGACGTGAGGGTGGCGACAGACGGGAAGACGGTGGGCGTCATGGTGGGTCGGGTTTGCTTGGCAGTGGGGTCGCAGGTGGCTACGTACACGTCGGCCTTGTCGTCGGCCGCGTACAGGTACTTACGTAACTTGACTTCGGTGGGCTCGCACCTGTGGCGCCACCTGATGCAAGGGTCGGCCGCGGTGGACGGACTGAACCCCCCGGCACAGTGAGTGCCGTGGTTGTTGTACTGGGACATACCGGCGTCCAAGGTGTTAGACGTGGTGGCGCACGCGATCCGCGAGGCTATTGTGTTGCAGAAGTCAGAGAAGGCGGTGGACCTCTTGCGTCGGAACGGACCGGTGTGTTCGTCGTAGTCCATCAACAGTCTGTCTTTCATGGTGGAGCGCAGGGTCTCAACGTCGGCGGGGTCGGCCACGGCCATACAAAAGATGTCAATAGACAAGACAGGTGACTTGCGTTTGCCCGAGTAGCCAATCTCCAGTTGTTGGGGCGTGACCATGACCCAGAACGTGGTGTAGGGACGTTGGGGGGTGGCTTCGGTGGCGGAGACCACGTTCTGCATGAGGAGGCGACGACCTCGGCTCAGGTACGCGGCGTTGGTGCTCTCGCTGCGCCACACCAGGGTAATGCGGCGAGAGAAGCGCAGGTGACTGGTGACAGGCAGGGTGCCCAAGCCTTGGGGTTGTTTGTGGGCACGGGGGTCCCAGGACACTTCCAGGGGAGACATGCCACGCTGGTGTTCGTCAAAGTAACCACACGGGCGGATGTGCGACAGGGCCTCGCCGTACTCCTTCACCCAGTCGGCGTACACGGAGTAGTCGAGGCTGGCCGGTTCGGATACCTTGGCGTCCATGATCCCGGGGAAGGGCTGTACGCGTTCGTAGACCGACAGTCTCTTCCGTTCGTGAAGGTCGACAAAGCAATGGCCATGCATGAGTTCTCGGGTCCCGCTCTGTGGCGTGGTGAGCACCACCTGGGCACTGGTTGGGTCCTCCAGGTGCGCCAAGGTGATGAGTGCTTCTTTGCAGTGGGCACACAGCGCCGACACGCAGTTGAAGGTGAACGTGTCGGGCATGGCAACCGAGGACATGGCGGGCACTTTGACAGACGAGCGTGTTCAGAGAATGAATGCATTTACAATACACATCTGACCCCCAACTACATATCAGAACGGACTAGTACCGGTACGGGTACGTTTGATCTGGTCCATACTGCCTCGTGTCTGGGGCGGGTACGCACGCTTGGACGACTTGACAAAGGCATTGGCCTGGTCACGAGACGACAGAGACGGGCCGCCTCCGATCCCTGCCACGGCTACCCGGTGTCTGTGTGCCAGTTTGGCAGACTCTGCGCCCAATAGACTCTTCCACCCTGGGTGCACCGGTTGCAGGAGCGGACCACGTGCTGAAGGTTCAGGGTGGCTGGGGCTGTACAACACTTCCTCGTTGTAGTTCTCAGGGGTGGGTCCCACATCAGATACCCTCATCTCTATGTTTTCCTCTTCGTCGCTGTCCCCTTCGTCGGCAGAGAACTCCTCTGTCTCCAGTACACCATTACTTTGGTTGTGTTGGTCCATGGCCGCGTTCAGCAACCGCAGAGACTGGGTCGCTTCGTCGCGGTCGTGTGTTCGTTGCCCTTGGACCAAGACCTTCTGCACCGCCGACGGAGGGTTGTTGTAGTCCACAGAGTCCATGTCCATCAAGTCGTCCCACGACACCATCCCGTGCTTCACCACGTCGAGGATATAGGAGGAGACCGGGGCGTACCTGTGGTCGTCCGACTCCATGACCAAGCTGTTCTGTACCCCCAACGACATGCGGTCTGGGCCCAGCATGCACGGCATGTCTCCCAGGGGCAAGTCAGCAGGGATCTCCACCCCTCCGCCACGCAACCCGCTCTCCAGGTGGGCCAAGGCACGGTGCAGCAAGTAGAACGCCTGGCTGGTCACCACCCCGGGCCGCTTCCACTCAGACGAAGGCATGTGGCGGGTGATGAGGTGGTGCATGTGTCCTCGACCCTGGATCTTGTGCTGCAGCCGACGGGTCTCCTTGGACTCGGTGGGGGTGCTCTTCAGGAAGCGACGCCACGCCAACGGTTCGTCAGGGTGGCTGCGGCTGGTGTCTTCTTGCCACAGGGAGCGGGCGGTGTATTCCTTTGCTAAATCACTCACAGGACGCAACACCGCGGTAGGGGGGCGTACTTGAAGCATGGGGAGCACGACATCACGGAACCGCGCAGGGGGCAGCAAGGGGTCAAAGCATACCCTCGCCAAGGCCACAGACAGGACGGCAGGCAGACGTGTGGCGTGCAGACCCTTTACACGGGCGTGGGTGGTAAAGTCAAGAGGGGGGTTGGTGATGCAGAAGACCAAGGCTTTGACCGACGGCACCAAAGTGTACTCTTGCGACAACGCCACGATAGACTCCAGCAGGTTCACCCTGGTGTCGATGTTGTCCTTCAACAACCACCCGTTCGCGCTGCCCAACAGGACCTGGACCCAGCGTGTAGTGAGCAGCCGGGACCGTTCCAGTTGAAGGGGTCCGTGCACACACGCTCCGTCCGCCAGGAGGATGGCCAGGTGACCGACCACGTCTTTGGACCACGCCCCTTCGTCCCTATCACGAGGCCACCAGCGCAGCAACGCGCACAGAGTACGGGACACACGGTCTTGACTGGGGTGTTCCATGAGGACCCGTGCCACGTTGTACGCCAGGGGCATCAGCTCAAACAAGTTCGCTGGAGGGTCCACCTTCTGTTCAGGACGAGAGGACGAGGAGGCAGTTGATACAGCAGGGGGTGGCAACCGTACGTACCGCAAGTGTCCGTGCAGACTCAGGCACCTCAGGTCGTACACTGACGCCACCACCACGGTGCAGGGTTCGCGCATGGACGCGTCTTCGAACGAGACATGTCCGTACTTGGTGTCGTCGTCTCCAAACACATGGGTCCAGTACTGCCGCCACTCTCCCTCGTCTACTCCGTGCACCAGCATGCCCGCCAGTGCCCCCTTGTTGTTGTCCACGTCCTGGCTGACCCAGTCTTGCAGTTCTGTGACCAGTGCACCCGACCCCACCATGGCCACCAGAGACATGCACTCGGCCGGGGAGAGCGGGGTACAGCGGTGCACCCGCAGCACACTGCCTGCTCGGATGCGTACGGCTTCGTTCCACTTGTCCACGGTGTTGGCAAACATGGTAAGGCATTCCTGCATCATGTTGGACGTGACCCCGTACCGTTTGTGGTCCCAGTCCAGGTCAAAGCCACAGATCCGCACCAGGAGGTGGCGTATCTCGTGGGCCTTGAGCATGAGCTTGCGGCGCACGTACGCCATGAGCAGGGTGTGTCGCTCGTGGACATGGGCCACAGGGTTGGAACGGGACATGAGATCCGTCTTCCCGTTAAGGTCGCGCACGGGGTTGATGACCATAAGACGGAACTCCTCCCACATGGCCCCTACGTGACGCCCACTCATGTGTACGTCGGCCATAAAGACCCTGAACACCCCCATGATGGACAAGGTCAATTGCAGGTCAGTAGGGCGCCCCTTGACCACGAAGTCAGGGGAGGGGGTACACAAGAACGACAGCTGCACGTCTGGGCTCCACACACGGTGCAGGTCTGGCGCAGGGTTGGTGACGGCCAGGAGCTGGGCGTACCAGCGGGGGATAGACGCCTCGATGATGGACAAGCAAGGAGGGCAGGTGTTCATATCCAGCCTCTTTTCCACTGGTGACGTCCCTTTGCCTGCCAGCAGACACAAGGCCAGGCGGGCGGCGTCTTCCAGGTGCAACAGGTACACCACGGCAGTTGAAGGCATCCGCGCACGCAGGTTCAGCGACGTCTGGGCGGGTTGACGGGTGATGACCAGTACGGTGAACATGGTGCGAGGGCTGATGCTGGGCACGTGAAGATCAGACAGCAGCACTCCGGGGAGAAGACGGTGGCCCCAGTGGTAGGTGGTCAGTAGGTGGTCGGTGCGACGCATGACCTCGGGTGGTGTGTCTGATGTGAACACCCAGATACGACGAACGGCCTTCCAGAACCTCGAGGGCATGGACCCAAACACAGCCAAGTCGGTGTCCACCGCGCACAGTGTGTGCTGGAGCGGGCCGTGGTGGGGTGAGGTCGGTCGCAGTGACGCCTTCTGGGCTGGAGGGTGGTTGTCCATCTGCAGAATGTTGTGGCGAAAGATTGTCGACTCTGGATGTCGACTTTGGGGAATCGACACCGACGTCCTGTGTGTGTGTGCAGTTCCGACAAGGCCAAGAGGAACGCGCGAGAGTCGACATGTGTTTTGTTAAAAGTCGACACCGGTCCCCTAAAACTTACTTGTGCTTGTCCTGTGCGTGTGTGTTGTCACGCAGGGCTCAGGGGGGTGACTGCAGACATTATTGTGCTGGAGGAGGCCGCGCACATCAACCCTGAGCTGTTCTTTACTGTCATTGCCCCGTTGATGGGAGTCCAGGGTACAGCTGTACTGGGTATCTCCACGCCTAACTCGGACGACGACAACTACTACTCGATGCTCATGGACCTGCCGCACCCGGAAGACCCCAACAAAACCTTGTTCCACACCATTGCCATTGGGCTGGCGTGTGACGTGTGTGTGTCGCAGGGCTGCGCCAGTTCGTGCACCCACAAGGCCGACCTCATCCCGCACTGGAAGAGTGCCGCGCGTCAAAGGACTCTGGAGAAGATCATGGAGGCCAACCCCTTGCTGCACGCGCGGGAGAACATGGGGATGCGAGCCAACGACACACACCACCTGTTCCGGCCGCAGTACATCCAGAACCTGCGCGACCGCACGCCCATTGTGTTCCCTGAGTCGGCTGACGTGGTGTTCTGTGCAGTGGACCCTTCAGGTGGCGGGTCGCAGTCGGACTACGCCATGGCCACCATTGCACGGATCAACGGAGTGTACGCCATCGTTGGACTGGACCACACACCTTCCGCCGAGAGCGCAGAGGTGGAGGCCATGGTGTACCGTCACTTGGCAGACATCAGGAACAACCCGGCCTACCAGTACGCCATCATTGTGTTCTACGTGGAGGCCAACATGAGCTGGATTGAGGTGGACCGCATGCGTATCGTCGCCGACCGGGCCACGATCAGGCCTATCTACTTCGCGGCACACAACACCAAGGACCGGCTGGGGGTGGTGACCGACGAACACACCAAAATAGCGTACGTGGACACACTCAAGCGGTTGTTGTGTGACGACCGCATCGGGTACGCGAGTGAGTTCATCTCTGCCGACGCCAAGGAGTCTCAGGCAGAGTTGGAGCGGCAGTTGCGTGCGTTCAGACGGGCCGTGCACCAACCTGGCAACGTGGAGAGCCAGAAGGCCCGGGTGTATTTGACAGGCAAAGGCAGCAGCCGCAAAGACGACCTGTTGCTGTCGTTGATGATGGCGCTGTACTTCTCGTTCTTGACCCGGGAAGACCCAAACTTCACCAACATGTGCAAGAACTTCAACATGTCTGTCGATTAATACACGTGTGTTCGAGGTCACGAGCACGACGACATGGACTGAGGGATTCTCTGAACGTGTTGCTTGTGCACCGATCCAACATGGACAACAAGACCAACGAGAAGAAGGATCCTGGAGCGCTTCCCGACCTCTCGGCCTCCACGTGCGGGGAGATCTTCACCACATGGATGTCCCTGACCCCCTGTCACATCACCGAAGACCTGACCGCCGCAGGGTACACCAACGTCCCGGTCGGAGAGGAGTTGCTGGTTGCCTTGGAGGAGGTCATAATGAGGCGCTGCGTCAACATGCGGTGTGGCGAAAAGTCCATGAGGGTCGTCCAGTGCGACAGCTGCGACTACACATTGTGTCCGAAACACAACACGGACAAGTGCGTGTGCTGTGGTATGGGGATCTGCGAGTCGTGTGGTAACCGTCTCCCGGCAGCGGCCAAGGACCACGAATGCGACAAGGACATCACGGGGAAACGTTGCGACCCGTGCAACTTCGAATGGCCCCACTCCGATCGCAAGGTCAAGCGACGCAAGACCGAGACTTCGTCAAGTAGCCAGTGAGGGCACAATATGTTCATTAATTAAAGCTGTGTTCAAACTACGCGTTCTTCTTCTTAACGGGGTCCTTGGACCCCGTTTCTCTGTAATGCCACGCGTATGCGCCGAAGATGTCTCCTGGGGCCGGTTTCGTGGGGAGTTGGGCCGGTTCGAGTATCGCCATCTCAGGATTGGGGTTGTCGTCCGGATGCGCGTACGTAAACGTGGTCGTGACCTCGTCCACTCTTAGCAGTCTGATTGACGGAAGCATTCCCCTGAACTCCTCGGATACCTTGAGGTCCGTAAGCCCGTGGCGGGTTGCGTACTCCACCATGGCCATGTTCTTGGCGGCTTCAAGCCACCCGGCGTCGCTAAGGGTGGGCTTCCCCTGGGCGTCCAACGTGTTGGATTTGGATTCTACCTGGGACGGCTTCCCAAGGAAGTCGAGGACACGGAGACGGTAAAAGAACGTCTCTTGGTCCATGCCGGCGGGCACTTCCAGTTCCAGCCACTTTGACCTGAGATAGGTTCCGAGCGACTGGGGTATTGCATGTATGACTGCATCGATGGCGGCCCGTACGTCGTCGCTGGGTCTTGGCAGATCAGGTCCGCTTGCCGGAGTGGATGCAGCCTTGGTGTCGTCGGACATGGCGAAGACGGCGATGATGATGCAAGAAAGAACAATTGGAGGTGCAGTTTGAATCATTGTGCATTTTTTTACTGAGTGGTTAGTCGACATGTCGAAAAGTCGACAAGTTGAAAGTCGACACTTGTCTACATGTCTTTGTCTTGGGTCCCGGCCGACGCTTCTGCCACGGCACGCTGCAACGACTGTTCGATCCCCGTGGCAAAGGCGTAGTCCAGCACCCTCTTCTTAAGTTTCCATCGTTCGACCAGTTCTTCAGGGGAGAGGGCGTCGTCGGGTGCGGTGGAGGCGTTGGCCATCATGTCACGTATCACGGCCAGGTGGTGGTGGAAGGTGGGCTTGTCCATGCCCGAAGGAGTGGCCAACTTGTCCCAGTGTGTGCAGTCCTTCTGGGCACAGTGCGCGTCGGACTTAGTGTCTGCCATGTTGGTTAAGAGGGCTGGTCGTCTGCTCCGTCTAGTCGAGGCACGGATCCAGGGGCGGGCAAGTTGTTCTTGATGGCCCACGCGAGCAGCTTCTGGTACACGTACTCGTCTTCGGTGGAAGAGTCCACGCAGAGGCTGCACAGGGTCTCGTGGATGGGCAGACTACACAGAAACTTGCGGTCGAGTTCGCGTACAGTCACCACAGCAGTGGGCGGACTGGACATGCAAGAGTGTGTTCCTGGTCTGGTCTGACTGAGTCGAAACAATTCCACGAGCTGTGAGTGTACAGATTTATGAAAAATACTTCGACAACTTTTGCTCTGTGTCGGGGTCAGGGGGGTTGTCCGCAAATTCCGCAAAGAACGCAGCCAGCTCTTCCGCATTGGTTGGGAGAGAGTGAAACCCGTACGTCTGGGTCTGGCACATACCCAGATTGCAGTCTCCACAGAAGTCCCCCATTTCCAGGAACGCGGCCGCCTCCAACTTGGCGTCGGCTCTGTCTCTGGCCGCTGGACTGAGATCCAGATCTGGCCACGCGTAGTGGGTGTTATCTTTTGGTCCCTCGAGTGTGAGCGGTTGAACCGGGACAGGACCCGGCCACTTCCAGACGATGTGTGCGTCGGCCCAGCGACAGTACACGAGGTGCAGGGTGCGGTGTCGGTCGATCAGACACGCACGTGTCACCCACTCGTGCATTTCCAGCTCCATCTGGGCAGTTTCGAGGCACTTCTGATTCCTGGCACGGTCGGTGAGTTGATAGTGGTGGTGCATGGTGACGACAGAGCCAGCTGACCATTCGAAGTCCTTCATGAAGGAGCTCAGGACGGAGTTTGGCATGCAATCGTGGTAGTTCCCTTGAATCACGATGCGGAGGCAGGTGTCGTTCCGGATCATGTACTCGCACTTCCGCTCTGGAGTGGACATGTCTGCGCGTACACACCGTACCGTGGTACCTGGATGAGTAGATCGACCACGACCTTTGACTTGATGGTGGGTTGAATTGTGGACACACATGACGCATGTCGACTCGAGTCGACAGTCGTGAAACATGGCGTCGACTTCTTCCTCGTCGGGGGACGTCCAGCCCAGCAACCAGGTGCGGTGCGTGTTCAGCGTGGAGCTGCCTGCCGGGAACGAAGCCTTGGCCGACTTGCAGAAACACGCCATGTGGCGATACTTCTGCTTGGAAGACCGGCCCGAGGTGCTGGACTACTACGTGGGGATTGCCATCAAGTGCATCCGGAAGGAGTACCCGTCTGTGGTGGGCGAGTTTGTGGCCGTCCTCCGCGGCAACGCAGGCGACACGAACGTGAACCGTAAATTGTATACATTAATGTCAGCCGTGACCTCGACCAATGGGTTCTACAACTACGTGCGTACCTACAGCAGCAACGACTGGGCCCAGACCAGCGTGGCGTTGAAACTGCTGGAGACATCCTTCAGGCAGTGGTTTGAAGGGCTGGATGTCAACCACCGGGTGGCCCAGACCCCACGCGACGTACACTTCAAACACCTGGACGAGTTCGTGCACGACCATCGGGTGAGGGTGATCACGGGGCAGCTGACCGGGCACGTTTGGCAACCTCCGAACAAGAAGGCTGTGGCTGCGGCCGTGGTCGAGGCGCCTGCTTCCGCTTCCGACTCTGCGTCCCTGTGAACGGTTGCACCATCAGTGGAGGGCGGCCCGGCTCGTGACTCCGCACCGTGGGGTTGTGTACTGCTGGGGTCGAGGCGGCCAAGGGAGCAGGGGTGTGTTCCAGGAACGACCGCAGCACCATCGCGCCTTGTCCTTTCCTCTCGTCTCGAGGCAGCAACTGGTACACCGCCCGCAGGCTCTGTCTGATCAAGGCAATGGCCGGGTCAGGCATGGCCGGAGACGCCATGAGCATGCGCAGAGCCTTTTTGAATGAATTAGACTTGACTCCACGTGTGACTGTGGCCCCGCACGTGTGCAACATAGCCCTGAGCACCACTGTGGTGTAGGCCCGTTCCACCGCCACCGGCCACGACATACCGGGTTCGAACACAGACACCACAGGGGACACCAGCAGGTAGCGACGGATAAAGGACAACGATCCCCTGACCAAGTCCCGTGCACACTTGTCCATGTACACCAACAGCGCGTCCCGGGTACGAGCGACCTTCACCCTCTGTCCACGTGGCGCTTCGGCACTCAGGTCGGCACACGAGAGGTACAGCCTGTCGTCAGGGTCTTCTACCTGCTTCCTGGACCCAGAGGAGGGTCGGGGTGCGTGGTCAGAGAAGCGCTGGATACACCACGTGCGTGCCCCCGCCAACTGGTCTGCCAACGACCCCAGGTCTACGGCGTGCAAGGGGAGGGTGTGCACGGGCACCGCACACATAACAGGGACGGAGCGGGCACGGGGCGGAGGAGGGGACACACGAGGAGGCAGTCTGTACGCGCCCTGGAGCCGTGCGTCCATGGCCTGCCACAGGTGCGCGGCACAGATCGGGTTGCGTACCCAGTCCATGCCCCGTGCCAAGTCTACGGCAGGCAGGCTCCCTCCGTCCCACTCTCCTGTGCCGGTGCGCAACTGCTGCGGCCACTCCGGTCCCAAGTACGCCACGATCTGTTGCAGACGGCACCGGTCTTGGTGCAGCTTGAGACGTGCCGCATTGATGGCCTCTTCCACCCGGATGATCCCCACACGCAGACACGATTCACGGAAGGGCCGTTCCAGTGCCAGCACAGACGTCTCGTCCATGACCGGGGGCACAAAGTCAAAGAGCCCGCTGCTGTACCACGCCAACACAGCCATGGGCGGGGCCAAGCAGGCCTGGGAGTTGTAGAGGTACCAGGAGAAACGCATACGTATCACCGAGATGCGGTGTCGGTAGGCCGGCAACAGGTCGAGCCCCAGCCGCTCGTTGTGGGACTGGGCCATGGTCGCGGTGGTGACATGACGCGGTTGCTGGTCGCTGTGGATGGCCACCCGCATGTCGTTGCGCATGTCTGAGTTCATCATCCACTGCCACTGCCACGACATGACTGCGCGTTCTTGCTTGCGGGACAAGGCGGTGATGTCAATAACCCGGTAGAAGGGGTTGAACCACAGGTGGGCGTAGAACACAGGGATCTCCTGGGTCCTGCTCTGGGGCCGTCCTCGGTCGGCGTCGGGCACAGGGAACACCACCCCCTTGAGTGCCGTGAGCAGTTGGCGTTCGGTGTAGCGCAGCATGACATGAGGTCCTTGCCCCACGTTGGTGGACCTGATCCAGCTGTTGTACGACTGAGTCATGTGTTCCTTGTCTGGGTTGCACCGGTGAAACCCACGGGTGGTCAAGCTCATGGCGCTGTTGCGTCCCAGTTGCTGCGAGGTGGCGTGTACCGCGGCCGAGTGCCACACCAGGTCTCCTGGGAACCCGTCCATCCCCCCTTCCAGTCGCACCGCTTCCTGGGTGCACTTCAAGAAGAGAAACATGAACTTGCTGATGTTGAGTGTGGTGGCCAGGCGGTGGGGGTTGGTGCCGTACTGCGCGAGCAACTGGTCCAGCGTGAAGTCCATGCCGTCGCTGGTCTTGACCTGGAAATCCGTGAAGGACCGCACGGCAAACAGGTACGGCACCAGGTCGTGACGGTACAGGGCCGGGTTGTTGTCTGGGGGGATCTGCTGCAGCCAGCGTCCGTTGCTGCGGAGCCACACCCACAACGCCACGATGCAACACAACAGGGTCTGTTCCTTGGGTTGACGAGGACGCCCCAGCAACAAGGACAGACGGAAGAATGTCTTGAGGGCATGACGCCACTGTGGCCCCCACCCGGCCTCCATGAACATGTGCATGAGGTCGGGGCGTGACTTGACCTCTTCGTCGTTCAAGGGCCATTGTTCTTGCTGAACCGCGGAGTAGTGTACCGGTCCGTAGTTGATCAGTTGGTCCGGGAACGCGTCAAAGACCTGATGGTCTCGCCACTGGCTGGGGGCCATGGGTCTGAACTTCAACTCACGCATCAAGGGACGGCACGACTGGACACAGAACCCGTTCCACTCGGAGGCATGGGTGCACAACAAGTCCAGTTTGCCGTGCCCATACCGCCAGCACATCTCGTCGTCACGCCGTGGGATGCACAGTGCCGGGCTCGAGGACGAGGACGAGGAGCTTTGCGCCATGTGAATGAAGTCAGGTCACTGTAACCACCGGGACACGTCCTGTTGTTCTGCGCAGTCTTCTACACTCAGGTGGGCAAGTGAACAAATGGCGCAGGGGAGGTCGACTATGCCCGTGTCGACTCTGAAAGTCGACTCTGAGAATGTCGACTCTTTGGTAACGGATTCAAAGTCGACATCCGAGTCGACACCTCCCTCGCTGCGTCGACGTCATTTGTTCATGGACCAGGCTCGACCACTCAAACGGACCAAAGTGCACACGGAACTGTTCACGTCTGAGTACGACGGAGGGGTCATCCAACTGGCCCGGGCCGAGGACGAATGCAGGTCAGGCACGTGTCCTCGGTCCTCGGTCGTGGCCGACTCGGGTACGTACGTGTGCACCACGTGTGGACTGGTGAACGGCGTGGAGTACGACTCGTCTGGTGAACGGTTTGCGAAGGAGGGCACCACCAGGGTGTCTACCCACAGTGACCGGGCCAGGTTGGTGGACCTGTTGGGGTTGTACACTCCTGCACCAGTGGACATGTCGGGTACTCCTGTGCACCAGGCCGGGCGTGACAACGGGGTGGAGCGGTTGTTGTGCCACTACAATCTGGGGGTGAGGACCATTGAAGCCCAGTGTCGTATGCACCACTTGGCGCCCTTGGTGTGCAAGAAGTCGTTGGAGTTGTGGAAGAAGACGTGTGTGCTGCGACGTGACCGTGGATCCTCCCGTGCTCAGGCCTTGACCGAGCTGAAGGCGCGGCACCTGGAGGAGACGGGTGTGTGCGACAACGCGTTGCACTACGCCAAGGTCCAGGCCCAGGGAGACAAGACGTCTGCCGTGTACCTGGCTGCACTGGACCAGAACACGTCGAGGAAGAAGCGGCACACCTACGAGATGAAGCAGACCAAGGGCATGTACGGCGGGTGCCATCGTGAGGTGGAGGACCGTGAAGCCCCCGCAGTGTTGCTCTATGTGTTGCAGACCGAGAGCATGGCGCATGGTGCGGTTGACTTGGCGGAAACGTGTGACAGTACGGTGATGGAGCTGGAGGGGGCGGTGACTAGGCTGGTGCACAACCTGGACTTGCCGCACGTGAACCGGTATTGTCAAGTGTTGTGCCATGCCCGACGTCTGGCCCGTTCGTTCAGGGTGGACGACGCCTTCAGTTGGGGACTGGAGGAGTTGGTGCAAGGGCATGCACGGGCCGTGGGGCAAGGCATCCCTGACCGTCTGAGCAACACCGAGGTGGCCGGGGTGGCTGTGTTCTGGCTCATGTGTCGAGACAGACGGGACTACGTGCGTTCGAACGCGGCCCGGCACAGCCCTTCGCCTTCGTGTAGACGGGGCAAGAACGGCCGGATGCCCTTGATTGACTTGAGACAGGGCCAGCACCAGAAGCCAGTGGTGTCCCGTAAGGTGGTGCGTCCACGGGCCACGTGTGACGTGCTCCAGGGGTTGACACTGGACCAGGTGATTGCGCGTTGCCACACCAACATGGCTCCCGTGACGGTGCAGACGTATACACGGTACCTGCGCGACGAGATGCCCTTGGCAGACCGTCTGGCGTTGTTGGAGTGCGCGCCCCGTCCACTGGTGCACATGGACCCCTTGACACGTCTCGACCGCAAGGCTCGTGCCCGGGTGACCCAAGAGGTGTTGCCTGTGCCCTGTGCCCCTGCCATCGCACTCGACCCGTGGCCCACTGACTTTGGCCTGGACTCGGCGGCCATTTGAAGTCATGTGTTTAATGTGTTCGTCCTCCATTAAAGTGTGCTGTGTCTGGGATACGAGTAGTCACTATGGAAAGCGAGGACACACGCGTGTTCAATGGCCTGGCCCTGACCTTGTCGGGTCTGGGGCTGATCGGGCTGATCTTGGGGGAGATGATGCAGAGCCTGGGACTGGCGTGGAGCCCCAACCGTTTCTTCGAGATGAAGCACCAACGTGAAGGCAAGCCCGAGTACATCGCTCGGTCGGCGTGCGAGCAAGGGTTGTACTACACCCTGACGTTCGGGGCCATCAAGGGCGGGATCGTGGCGGCCATGGTCATGAACCACGAGTTTGAACACCACATGGCGTTCCTCTGGACCTTCCTCAACATGACATTGATCACTGGTGGACCCGTGGTGATCGCCTTTGCGTGCAGCGACCGCAGCGTCAAGGGTCACTACGTCCTGTCGTACCAAGAGCAGCAGTGGCTGAGGTGCCGGGCCTTGCCGGGAATCTTCATGCATTTGGTGGGCATGATGAGCCTGGGGATCGAGCTGGCCGTCGCGCACAACTGGCAATGGACCTGCATACTGTCGTCGTTGTTGGCGGCGATTGGGTTTTATTACTTCGTGCTGTACCGTCTCCGCGTGGACACAGACGGCACCGAGATGTTTGTACACGCCGTCTTGATCATCTCCTGGACCGTCCTGATTGTGGCCATCACCACGCTGCCCTACAAAGCGTGACGGTCAAGCGTTGCCCACCTCCCCCCACACTTGTCCGTCCCAGCAGATCTCCCCAGCTTCCAGATTCATGTTGGCAAGTTCATTGTCGCCGTACCCCTCCCCCGTGAACTCGAATACTTTCCCCTGCCCCACCAGCTGTCCGTCCGCCCAGTTTCCAAATACAATCTCATTCTTGGAATTGGAGTGTGGCGTGTCCCGACGGTAGACGCCAATGCCGTGAAACTTGCCGTGGGAGAACCCTCCCTCGTACTTCATACGGTGTTGTTCAGTGTACAGGATGCCATGCCCATGGTACTTGCCATGTTGTACGTCCCCACGGTACACGATATCCACTGTGTCCACGAGGGCCACGACCACCTTGGTCTTGGGCACACGACACAGAGTCAACTTGCGGTCCTCGTCTTGCATAATGAGGTGGTTGCCTGACCAAAGTCAGACGACCCTCAGCACAGAGGGAAGATCCTCACCACGTCAAGGTCGTTACGGAGTCGTGAATAGTGCACACAAATGAGTAAAGTACCCCCGTTTCACATCAAGTATACCACCCGCACCATGCTCGTTCCGGTCCTCGCCTCTCTCGTGGTCGTCATGTCGGCGACCTCGTTGATCTTGGTGTCGTTCGTCATGAACGGGGATCTGGTGTTTTCCAACCCGCCCCTGTCCATTCACAACCCCACCAGTACATACAAGGCCACAGTAGACAACGACGACTCTGGGTTCGACATCAAGAAAGGCGACACGCTCCTGGCACGGTTCGACCACACGTCAGGGCTGGTACTTCGTGAGCTGGAAAACCTCACCACCAAGACCGGACAGATACGGTTCCATGAGCTGGACCGGAACGGCGAGCACTTCGTCTCCATCCGCGCACCTGACGCGTTGGCAGCCGATATCACCTACATCCTCCCCGCAGCAGACGGGTCGACGGGGCATGTGATCAAGACGGACGGGGTAGGGCTCTTGAGCTTCACCAACATCACGTCAACCATCATCGACTCGGGTGCGGCAGGGAACCGGTTCAGCGACAACTACTTTGACGCCGGGACCGCCGGGGCGGTGGCAGTGAAGAGCACAGGCACCCTTGTCATGACCTCGACCGGGAACACGACCATCAACGCTAACGCCGTCATCCTCAAGGGTCTGACCTACCCCCCTGGCCGACGGGACAGACGGGCAAGTCATCGGCACCAACGGAGGAGGGATACTGAGCTTTATCACCCCCTCTGGCGCTTCCACCTACACACTTGCCGCCACTGTGTTGATCGGGTTCGATCCGG
This sequence comes from Nitrospinaceae bacterium, assembly GCA_016763735.1. GTDB lineage: Bacteria > Nitrospinota > Nitrospinia > Nitrospinales > VA-1 > UBA8687. The sequence goes on from JAESTE010000117.1 coordinate 35,040, forward strand.
CGCAAACTATGACGTGTGAACTCGCCATCATCAACGGAATGGTAACCATGGACTGTGCGGCCACAACATTGGGGACCATCGTCGGTGGCGGCGTTGCGTACCTCGCCTCGACGGACACGCTTCCAGTCGCCTTCAGGCCTGTTGCATCGGAGGTGTGGATACCGTGGTTTACTAAGTTCAACAACAACCCTACAACAGGGTACTTCACGATCCAGACGGACGGCACTATCCGGATCTTCGCTGCACTCAGCCTTTCGTGGACAGGGGGGACGACAAACTGTGGGATTCATCATGGCGGGGCGACGTGGAAGGCGCCGTAATGAGCCTTCACAAAGGAGAAGGTGAAAGAATAAAGAGAAGTAATCCAACCTGAGTCTATGCGTCGTCACCATGTTCGGTTCAATTGTTTCCTCTCTCGTGGTCGTCATGTCGGCGACCTCGTTGGTCCTGGTGTCGTTTGTCATGCACGGAGACCTGACCATGACTGACCCGTCGGACCACATCCGCAACCCCGCCAGCACGTTCCGCGTAACGGTTGAGAATGACGCCGGAAAGGTGGAGATGCGGAAGGGGGGCGACGTGCTGCTCCGGCTGGACGACACGAATGGGCTGCAGCTCCTTCCCTTGCAAAACGTAAGCGCCAAGACGGGGCTGGTGCGATTCTATGAACTGGCACGTAACGGTGTCCAATACGTGGAGCTGCGTTCTCCTGACGCCTTGGCCGGCAACGTCAGCTTCATTCTGCCGATCGCAGATGGCCTCAGCGGGTACATCCTGGAGACAGACGGAAATGGCCAGATGTCATGGAACAACCCCCTGACCGTGGACTCCACGCGTATTGCAGATGGGGCGGGCACCACGTTCATCGACACAGACATCGGCGCCGGGAACATTACTATTGTGGCTGTGTCCGGGCTGACTGCGACAATCACTGGTCCGGCGTCTTACACCAGTACCGGCGAGACACACATCACCGGCGCCAACGGGGTCATTATCCAAGATCTAACCTACCCCGCGGTGGACGGGACCAGTGGCCAAGTCCTCAGCACAAACGGCGCGGCCGCGTTGAGCTGGATCAACACCGATGCCGATTCCACCAAGATCACCGACAGCGGGGGCACCACCTTCATCGACACAGATGCAACCTCTGGATTCATCTCTATGGTGGCGGCGTCAGGGCTGGCCTCCAGCATCACAGGAACGTCCACCTTCAACAGCAGTGGAGCGATGTCGATAACGAGCGTGGCAAGCATCACACTCTCAAGTGCTGGGAATGTTATCTTCCAAGGCCAGACCTTCCCAGCAGCGGACGGGACCGTCAACCAAGTCCTCACCACAGATGGAGCGGGAACACTCAGCTGGGCTGCGGATGGACTGGGTGACGCCACCAGGATCACCGACGGTTCTACCACCTTCATCGACACAGACGCCACCGGGGGCACCATAACGATGTTTGCGGCCAGTGGATTGGTGTCCAGTATCACGGGCCCCGCCACCCTCAACAGCAGTGGTACCCTGACGTTAAACAGTGTGGCCGGGATCGCGATGACAAGTGCGGGCACGATCTCGATTCACGGCATCCAGTACTCGGCGGTTGATGGCAGCTCTGGGCAGGTCATGTACACCAACGGGGCGGCGCAGTTGGCCTTCAAGACCCTGGACATCATCACGAACGTGGACGGAACGGCGTCGATTCAAACCGCGGCGGTGGGCAACATCGCGATGAACGCCGGCAGTATAACGATTGCCGCCAACTCCACTATCGACCTCAACGCCACGGGCGCCCTGACGTTTTCGAGTGCATCTGTGGCGTTCACAACCACCGGTGGCGGGCTGATAAGTCTCCATGGTCTCTCCCATCCTCCAGCCGACGGTACCACCGGACAGGTCATGTTTACGGATGGATCGAACACGCTGGGCTTCAAAACCCTGGACATCATCCAGAACGTGGCCGAGACGTCCTATGTGAAGGCGACCGCCGGCGGGGTGGTCGAGAGCGTTGCCACCTCCACCATGACGTTCGCTGCGACAAATGGCCTGACCATGACTGCCGCGGGGCTCACACTCAGCACCACCGGTTCTGGAACGTGCACGATTAATGCCACGGGTCCGTTGCGGATGGACGGCGTGCTCGGAGTGGAATTGTCCAGCGTGGCGGCGATAAAGATCCATGGTTTGACCTACCCCGCGGCGGACGGGAGCAACAACCAAGTCCTCGAAACTAACGGAGCGGGGGTGCTCAGTTGGGTTACGCTCAGCGCCGGTGACGCCACCAGAATAACGGATGGTTCTACCACGTACATTGACACGGACGATACCGGAGGCACCATAACGATGTTTGCGGCCTCTGGACTGGTGTCCAGCATCACCGGGCCGGCCACCCTCAACAGCAGCGGCACGCTGACGTTGAACAGTGTGGCCGGAATTGCAATGACGAGTGCGGGTGCGATATCGATCCACGGTTTGACCTACCCCGCCGCAGACGGGACCGCCGACCAAGTCCTCAAAACCGACGGAGCGGGGACGCTCGGTTGGGTGGCCAACGGGGGAATCACCAAGTCTACATTCACCACAAATCTCACAGGGGCCTCCACGACAATTGAGATAACGTGCTACCTGATGCAGGTCGGCGGAATGGTTACGATGGATTGTTCAAAGATCCTATTCACCGTGACATCTTCAAACCAGGCGGCTATCGTATCGGACAGTGCCATGGACTCCGCGTTTCGCCCTACAGCCACTACGGGTCCTCAGATCCCCTGGGTAACTATATCCTCTGGTACGGACGAGGCCGGATTCATTGAAGTGTTGACCACCGGTGTTCTGAAGTTCCATCGAAAAGACAACGCCGTATGGAATATGGATGCCGCCAATTGTGGCTGGTACAGAGGATGCGCATCCTGGATCACTAGTTCATTTTAGTACCGTACGGAAAAGAATATACATGCCTCGTGCAACAACCTACACATGCACACAATGGCTCGATCACTCCTGTCGTCCAGGACGCCACACCTTGGCATAAACCACTATTAATTGTCCCGGCGGTACCCTCAGATGGTCCACGACGCAGACCCACGGTACAGCGTACAGTTGGTCGCCCCTCCGGCCCACCCAGACGTGTCGTCTCTCCAGAACTTCAGGGTGCCTCCGGGGTGGACTTCCACAAACCCACGGCCCTGTTCGCCTGTGTACGCGTGCATCCACGAGAGGTGGGGCACAGATCTGGCGTCGGGACGGAACCCCTCAGGCAACTTGTCCATCGTATCCAGAGACGGCTGCGGCAGCGGGTCCACGTCGAACGTGACTTGCTGGCAATCCATGAACACCGTGCTGCGGATCTTGAGCAGCTCACACATGAGAACCGCAGGGGACATACCCACCGTCCCCGAGATGGTGGTCACGAAGAGTGCTTCGGTGAAGGTCTTGGACCAGCTCAGTTTGTGTTTCCCGTTGGTTGTCAACACCTCGTTCTTGGTGCCGTCTCTGGACGGGTATTCCAGTCCTTGAATCTTGACGTGGCCGAACGGAGCCTCGATCGTCACGTGAGACGCCGACCCCAGGATGTGGACATCTGCGCCGTCCAGCCGTAGGGTAGATCGCGGTGCACTGGCCCACACCATGCCTTCGCTGCTGGTGAGGGTCAAGGACATGTTGGACTTGATGAACACCGTGCTCATGGCGGAGATTGTTGAGATGGATTGCTGTGCGCGGACCACAATGTTGCGGGCGGCCGTGGCCTCGATGTCTCCCGTGGCGAGAGTGGACACACGGGTGTCGTCGGTGCCGTCGCTGAGCGAGGTGCAATCGCACGTGGGCGCAGGACCAGGGGCCGGAGCGTTGGTGGGCAACCCCGTTTGGGTGGGGACGGTGGTGGGGACAGTGGTCGCGGGGGCAGTGGTGGGTGCTTCCGTGGCCACCGGCGTGAACAACAACAGCGGGTCTGCCCAGTACGTGTTGCCTGTCCCGTCGTTGACCAGGACGTAGCCGGGGTGTGCCGCGTTGGAGGGCAGGGTGAGCACCACATCGTCGACGTGAGTGGTCGGGGCGCGAAGGGTGAGGAACGCACTGCCGTTCTCCGCCTGGGCAGACTGGAACTGCAACTGCCCGGTGCGGGGACCGAGAGCCAGGATCTGGACCCCAGAGGGACCGCCAAACTGCACCACGTCATGGGCGTTGGCACGAATCGTGATTTGGGGGGCGGTGTGAGGCGGTCCAGCGGCGTACAATCCAGTGTGAGGGGGATCGGTGACGTCGCAACCAATACTCAGCAGGGTTTCCCATATAAGCGTAGAGTTCTTTGGGAACATGGCAGGCGTGCCAATCTGTCCGATGGACGGGGGGACCCGAGACACGACCACGAATCCAGCGCCGGTGAGGACACCGATGAAAAGCATAAGCGGGATGAGAGCAACCATGATGACAGGTTGGAAGTTGAGTTACTGGAACGAGTGTGTTTGATTCTTGACGGTGATGTACGATTAGGCGGACTTGGTGGTCAGGCGAATGGATTTGTGTGGTGTTGGCACACCAGACAGAGTCGACATGCAGTAAAATGTCGACATTTGACCGAGTCGACACATGGAAAAGTGTCGACTTTGCGTTATGACAGTCATACGCACACGGTCGCGTGCTGTGTGTCCTCCTCTACAATGACATTGCGCTTCGTCATAAGAGTTGTAAACATGAGTAAATTCGCCTATCCGCCCTGTCGTGTACTGCTACCGACAGACAACCTCCAAGATGACGTTTGTCATCGCAGCCAGCGGCCTAGTGGCCGTGTGCTCCTTCACCTCGCTCATACTGGTCGCGTTCGTTATGAACGGAGACCTGGCCATCACCGACCCACCAGACCACATCCGCAACCCTGCCAGCACGTACCGTGTGACAGTCGAGGACGACGGCGGAAAGGTCGAGATCAAGAAAGGATCCGATGTCTTGTTTCGACTGGACACCGCAGAAGGCATGCAGCTTCTGCCTCTTCAGAACCTCACCAAGAAGACAGGACAATTGTCGTTCCACGAACTGGCCCGCAACGGTGCCCACTACGTGTCCCTGCGTTCGCCAGATGCTCTGGCCGCCAACGTCAGCTACATCCTCCCCATAGCCGACGGCATTGCCAACGCTGTTCTCAAGACCGACGCGGCCGGGCAGATGGCCTGGACCGCCACGGCGTTCGATTCCACCAGGATCCAAGACACGGCCGGTACCACGTTCATTGACACCGACGTCGCCTCGGGGAACATCACGGTGACGGCCCTGTCGGGTTTCACGCAGACGATCACCGGGTCGGCGTCCTTCACCAGTACCCACGAGACCCATATCACTGGCGATACCGGACTTGTTCTACAAGACCTTACGTTCCCGTCGGCCGACGGCACGTCTGGCCAAGCCATCACCACAGACGGAGCCGGGCTTCTGAGCTTCAGCACCGTATCCTCCAACAGCAAGATCATCGACTCGGCTGCCGCAGGCACCACTGCAAGTGGTGCATACTTCGACACCACCACTGCGAGTGCCGTTGCCGCCGCCAGCACAGGCACGATCACCATGACTTCCACGGGTACCTTCAACGTTGTAGCCAGCGCCGTTGTCCTGGATGGTCTCACCTACCCCACTTCTGACGGAACCAGTGGACAATCAATCACCACTGACGGGGCGGGGACGCTGTCCTTTACCACTGTGGGTGGCGGTAGTGATGTGACGGCGGTGTACACAAGTATTCTCACCGGGGCAACCACCGGGAACATCACCTGTAACTTTGGCAAAAGCAACACATTCGTCACGATGGACTGCTCAGAGACCTTCCTCACCATGACCGGCCCCGGAGGCCCCACGTCCCTCGTCGCTGCAGTCGCGATCCCAGCGGCATACGTCCCGACAGGCAGCGACTTCACTGGGCCCTGGATGATGCAAGTTACCAGTACCATTGAGGTGGGATACATTACTGTGTCATCGTCAGGCACCCTCACGTTCTGGCGTGCCGCTGCCGCTACGTGGACTGGCGATGCACTGACCTCGGGACCACACCACGGTTCGGCGACATGGCAGTTCGGTGCATAACAGCTGACGCGTGGTTTCACACTCCGTGTATTCCAGTACATAAACGTTGCGTTCTATCACGTGTTAGTCAATGGTCACACCAATGATCTCCACCTCCAGTGGCAACGCATTGAATATGGCCTTGGCGTGGGCGTCTGCCGCTTCCCACGTGGTATGGATCTTGGACGTGATGTGGAAATCACGCATGAACACTTTGTCGTTGGAGAACAGCGAGGACATGTATGTCTCACGGGTCTTCTGGAGGGCCTTGGCGTCCTTGTCGCACACTATCATCCAAACGTCGTGGCGTTCGGGTTCGCCCTTGGGAGTAAACGTGTTCACCTTCACGCGGTCGATGGTGATGGTCTTTGTGGCCCACTCAGCCAACACGTTTGATGCTATCGTTACTAGTTCTGGCACCTTCACTTCGCCGCCCGAGTAGCACAGGGTCACATGAGACGGTCCGCCCTTGCTGGGTTTGAACGGAGAGTTCTCGGTCTCGGCACCCTTGCACCACACTGGCATGAAAATACCCGACATGGTGCACGAACTCTGGGCATCACCTCACTGACTTGGGCCAGGCCAAGTACATAAGTTTGGACTCGTCAGTACGAAACGACAACACTTAACTTGGTCTGTGCACTTCGACAGGTGCGCACCATGTTTAACCTTTGCGCTCGTGCCAAGCCTGTGAAACGAAAACCCGTAGTCATCTCGGAGAAGGCTGAACGTATCATGCGTGAAATCGAAGAACACTTCGCAATATGGAAGACAATCCTGCCAGCCTTCAACCTTGCCGAAGTGAATGGCGAGGACGCCCATTCAGTGCCTGGTGTAGCAGCCCACCTGGCAAGGCAGCAAGCCTTCGTCGACAATTATCTCATTTCAAGAGATGCCTGCAAGAAGGCCAAAAGATGCACCGAATGCGCCAAATTCAGGTGCGGTGTCCACCTCGACCACTTTGGAAGTCTGGACACTGGTTGTCCCGGTGGGCTGTGTGTGAGCGCCAAGAAGAAGCAAGACGCACGTCGAGCCATGTATTGAAATACAATCCTCTGACACACACACTAACGCGTTCACAGTCCCTCGGGCCCGGTGATCCAGGTGGCCGTGCCGCGAGACAGGCCACACCCGGTGACCCCGGCGGCCCATGGCGCCTCCCCGTCGCGCCAGAACTGCACACTGCCCTCAGGGCTGATCTCTATGAAGCCTAGGGCCGTCACGCCTGCGTACTGCAACACCCATGTGCTGCGGATCGGGAACCCGGCAGTGGGACGGAACCCGTCAAAGATAGGGATGAACATGTTGAGCGACGACTGGTCTATCGGCCCCATGTCAAAGGTGTGGCGCACACAGTCCATGGTGACCTGGGAATGAACCCGGACCAAGGTGCACACCATGGCCAGCGCTGACATGTTGGTGGTGCCACTCAAGTCACTGGACATGGTAACCGTGGAGTACCAGCGCCGCCACTCCAGCTGGGAGTGCCCGTTAGTGGTGAGGTGTTCGCCCTGTTCTCCGTCCACAGAAGGGTACGCCAGTCCCTGGATCTTGACGAACCCACTGGTGGTGGCGTTGATGGTGACGTTGGCCGCGGTGGCCTTAATGTGCACATTGGTCCCGTCCACACTGGTGTTGCCCTCCACTCCATGTATCGTGACGGAGTGCCCAGCCATGAAAGTGATGTCCTGCTCGGCGGTACCTTGGAGCGACTGGAACACATTGACGGCTGAGATCCCCGCCGTCAGTGCCCCGTCGCCAATGGCCGTGCACTCGCACTGGGCCGGCGCAGCTGTGGCCACAGGACCGTTGGTGGGCAGGGGCGTGGAGGTGGGAAGAGGGGTGCCAGGTACAGGAACCGACGGATCGGAGGGGCACCGGACACACTGGTCCTGTGGGTCGACCCAGTACGTGGTGCCCGTTCCGTCGTTGGCCAACAGAGAGCCTGGGATCACTGCCGGGTGGGCCGGCAACGAGAGGATGAGGTCGTGGTCCATTTCGCGAGGGGCGCGCAACACGTACGACCCGGTGCCGTTTACCGAAGGAACCGACTGGAGTCGAATCTGTCCGGCGAAAGGACCTCGCGCCAGGAACTCTGCCCCGACGGAGTCAGCCAGACGAAGGACCTTGTGATGGTCCACATGGAAGGTTATCCCTGCCCCTGCGTCGTGTTCGACGTAGATCCCCGTGTTGAGCAACACGTTCCACAGCGATGTGGCGTTGGTGCCAGACAGGGCGGTGTAGCCCACCCCGGCGGTGATGCACGCGACAACGGCTAAAGGTACCATGGCGATCATGACGACTGGTAGATGTGAGGAGTGGTGCAATGGATTTGTGACTGCAGAGATCCATTGTCACTGCCCGAGTCGACATCTCCAAGTCGACACTCACATGTCAACTCCGGCAGAGTCAGCATGTGTCGATTTTCAGAGTCGACATCGGCAAGTCAACTCGCTTGTCCAATCATGTCTGACCCGGCCCTGTCTGACTCGGACGCGTCCCCCAGACCATCGAAGCGCCGTCGCGCCTCGTCCAAGGCCTCGAAGCCCCGTGCCCCGTCCAAGAACGTGAAGCGCAAGAAATCGGCAGCCTCCTCCTCCTCTTCCAAGCGCGCCTCGAAGAACGAACAGATCAAGGCAGTGGCCCTCACGTGGAAGCAACTACACCCTGAGTTTGTCCTCCCCAAGCTGACGGGCGACCATGCCTCGTTCGTGCCGGACCTCCAGGCCTTTGTGTTGGACTTGGAGCGTCATCTCAAGTACTTCAAGACTATTCTGCGCAGCAAGTAGTACCCGCGACGAGGTGTATGTACATAAATTGCCACTTGATACTCACATGTCGACTTTGGTCGAGTCAACATCAAGTCGACTCTGAAACCTGTGAACCCCACACACTTTCAACCGCCATGTCAGACTCTGTGCTTACCAAGCGCAACCACCATACAGCGTTCGCGCGACCACCCATCAAGAAGATGCCTGACGTGGACGAGGACAGCGCCTTCATGCTGCTGAACTTGTGGAACACCCGTCACCCCCACACAATCGAGACCGACTTCAAGGCCGACGGGTACACCAACGTGCCCACCCAAGACGCCATCATGACCTCACTAGGCCGTCAGCTCGAGTACCTCAAGGACGACACGCCCCCGGCGACTCCGCCTCTCGTGACCGTGTCCGACGACGCCGACGTTTGCGCCACATGCAGTGCAGTGGTGGGCACGGGAGCGCTATGTGACAATGACCACCCGGCCTGTGCGTCGTGCCTGTCCACGTCCACTTGCGGTGGCTGCGGCATTTCTTGGTGCCCCGAGTGCGACACTTGCGCCAAGTGCCCGGCACATCTGTGTGAGCACTCCGACCACAAGACCCTGTGTCAGTGGTGTGCTATGAGGGATGAAAAGTGCGAAGTATGCGACGGCTCCGACCGCATCATTTTTCGTTGCGACGCCAGGCACAATGCCTGCATGGACTGCTTCATCAAGGGCCGGTGCCCCGACTGTGACGCGGCGTGGTGCAAGAAGTGCGTCTCGTGCTCTGGATGCCAGCGCCATCTATGCGCAAAGCTAGAGTGTGTGCTCGACCTGTGCATCAAGTGCCACGACAAGCACGAGGACGACCTCAATGCACAGCGAGTGTTGCTGACCGGGAAGGAGGAGTCCAAGTCTGGTCCTGTCCTCACCCCCCTGGCCAGAGAGAAGAACCTGGACGTTGTGTCGTCCACCAGTAACAGACATGACTGTGGCTGTGTGCAAACCGTGATCAAGGTCGTGAAGGACAACCACCACGTCGGAGACGACGACCGCACCTGTATGATGTTGGACCGTCAAGCATCGTGCGCACTGATGCACTGATACGCCTGTGTTTCGTGTAGCGAATGAACCAATGAAAACAGTTCCCCTACATATCGTTCCTAGCTCGCAATAGCACGTCTGCTTCGTGAGAACCTTCATTTCAGCATGGCAGCAGTCGGTGGCGGTGCTACTGGGTTTCACGGGGGATATCGGCCGGCGTACCAAGGCATGCCGCCGAGCAACCCTCAAGTCGATTACCCGCGGCTGCTGAGCGTGGGCCCGGGCCATGGACCCGTGCCGTCCAACTCCGCGGGGGTCTACCCGTCCTCCAACCCCTGGGCAGCCTTCTTTGGCAACCCCAAGGGCCCCATCTACCAGGCGCAGGGGTACGAGAAGGAGAACGCCGACCTGCCCGACGCGTACATGGGCCAGAACTACTTCATGAGCCAGGTCATGATCCGGGAGATCCTCGCTGGCGACTCGTACCTGGTCACCGAGGTGCTGCCCTGGCAGAAGTCGGAAGACAAGGACGAGCTGCGCTGGGACGTGATCACGTTCAACGACAACTTGTTGGGCAGACGGGCGGAGGAGTCCGTGTCCCGTATGCTCAGCTACCAGCGTCACGAAGAGAGCGCTGGGTTCGTGAGCTACGGTGTGGCCATGATCCTGGAGTCGGGTTTCTACAACACGGCTCAAGGCAAGATGCACTACGCCATGAACCTGCGCCAGATCTCCAACGCCACGGTGTCCACGGCATGCTTGGGCGCGGCCCAGGCCATTCTCAACCCCAAGGCCCCCTACGACGGGCTTAACCACAAGATGGACAGCGCCCTGCCCGACACCGAGTTCTTCAAACTGCTGGAACAGGAACGTGACGACTGGGGCATGGCACACGACACTACCTACGGTGTCAACCTCAGCCTCGACATGATGAAGCGCAAGCTGGCGGCCCGTGGCGTCACCCCGAACTACGTGATCGCCCCCGCCGGCATGGCCAAGTTCCTCGAGTTCGGTCGCCCCGAGTTCCAGGGCAAGTCGGGCAACCCTATCGGATCTCTTAACGGCATCGAACGCGTCCGCGAGAGCAAGTCTGTGCCCATTGGCGAGGGCCGTGACCCCATCGACCCCTTCTTCCAGACCCGTACCATTGGCAGCTACTACAAGCTGTCGGCCGCGGCCTGCCGTGACGTCCCTGCCCAGTTCTACACCACTTCCATGCGCTCCATCTACGCGTGGTCCGAAGACGCCAACGGGTGGAAGAAACACACCCTGGCCAAGACCATCAAGGCCAGTGGCATCGTGGACAGCGAATGGGGACTGCGCGGGCTGGGCGAACGCTTCTTCGCGTCGTACCCGACCTGGGGCAAGTTCCTCAAAGACACAGACTTCCTGGCTCCTGTCGTCAAGGGCATCATGGAGAAGAAGAGTCTGGGCGCACTGCGTCGTATCATGGAACTTGACGGGGATGGCCTCGCCACAGTCCAGGTCCAAGGAC
>JAESTE010000006.1 GCA_016763735.1 Nitrospinaceae bacterium
ACCACCGAGACGGATCGAGCCTTTGGTCCGTGTCCGCCTTGTCAGCACGGAAGGTGCCTGGGTTCGGCCATGTGTCTGTGTGACGACGGCTGGGGCGGGCCCGTCTGCAACAATACCCGGCCCACGGGATGGATCTCCGAGGCAGCAGACAGCAGCGGTACCTGGGCCACGTGTCCGGACGCAGACATGTACGACGTGTGTTCCGGTCGTGGCGCGTGCAGCATACGCAACGTCACTATCTCTGCTGTGCCCTCGTCTCAAGTGTACTGCAAGTGTGACCATGGGTGGTTCGGCAACGCCTCGTACCTGGGGCTGTACATGAACGGTCTGTTCAACACGGGGCTGGCGGACGCGTGGACCGACCCCAACGGATGGAGGGCTCAGTACGCTCGAGAACACCAGTGTCTGTTTTGGCAGGGTCACCACATCGGAGACCAACAGAGCCATCACTACGTAGGACTAGGCGCTGACCGAGCAGCCGTCAACAGCGAGGCGTTGCCGGCGTACCCATGGTCGTGCACGGACACCCGGATCGTCGTCTTGGACAATCGATCGTTGGCCGTCGCAGGGGCATTGTTCGCAGGACCCGACTGTGCGTCCTGTCCGGCGTGCAGTCAGGGCGGGACGGTGTCTTGCGTGCGAGAGAATGCATTGAACGACACCACGTCCATGCAGTGCAGCTGTGAGTTGAACTTCCATGGGGACACATGTGAACTGGTGCGGTGCCCGGTCAACCCTGTGAACGGGCATGTATGCAACTTGCACGGCACTTGCATGCACAACATGACCCAGGCTTCCGAGACATACGCCCTGAACTCCAGTGCAGCCTGGCCTTCCGTCTTTGTCACGGTGGTGGGCACAACCTACCGCGACGACCCGCTCCTGGCGTGGGACAGCACCTATATTGGGATGTGTACCTGCGACGAAGGATGGGGCAGTCGCGACGGATCCTGCACCAACGAACTGTGCAAGGTGGACCAGACCACCGGCAAGGTGTGTGGACACGGACACTGCACCTACAGTGACTGCGCCAACTACAGCCGTGGGGTGTTGCAGCCCTACACCGGCAACGAGGCGGCCTTGTGCATGGGCACGTGCAATCTGAACTGTGCCACCCTTTCGTTCGGCGTGGCGTGTGCCGACTGCAACGCGTCGTGCACGGGTGGAGGCCGAGTGGTGAACCAGAGCTTGACGTGGGCCACGGCGTGCGACGTGGGAACCTGCACATGCTTTACTGGGTGGACCACGGACTCAGACGGGTTGTGCACCCAGAGGCAGTGCCCGCTAGACGACGCCGGGCTGGAGTGTGGTGGACTGTTGATCGTGAGTGGGGGTGGGATAGGGGCAGCGGAAGTGGGACAGAACGTGTGCGACCGGTTTGGGGAGGAACCTGTGTGCCAATGCTGGAAGGCCATTGCTGACTTGACGCCAAGCCTAGCGTTTGCCACAGGACACTACAATGGCGATCGGCAGGCGTGTGAGATGCGATACAACCAGAGTCAGTCGTGTATCTACGGGGGCGGTGCTGCCGCATGCGACGGACACGGGGTATGTGTGGCCCCAGGGTGTTCCGCCGACGCCGCCCTGGGTTCGTGGGTGGGGTGCACAGACCCAGCTGCCCGCGCGTCCCGTCCCAGCTGTGTGTGCACCAACATGGTGTACGAGGGAGCCTGGTGTCAGTTGTCCAAGTGCAGCAACGTGCTGGGGGACACGCCATGTCGAGCGATCAGCGACGCCACCATTGCCACTGGAGTGTGTACCCTACATGACGACGGGACGGGTGCGTCGTGTGTGTGCAACAGCAACAGTAGCCACGCGTACATGGGGCGCAACTGCGAGATCGAGGCCCGGGACTGCTTGTCCATCATCCCTGGCAACAACCTGTTGTGCAGCGGCCATGGCGTCTGCGACTACCACAACACCAGTGGCCCTACATGTGACTGCGACTCGGGGTACACCGGTGCCACGTGCCAGAACGCCACCATCTGCGGAGACAACTGCCCCCACGACAGAGGACGATGCATTGACGGGATCTGCGAGTGCTTCTTGACGTGGGACAGCACCAATTGCACACAAGACCGGTGTGCCATGTACGGCGCCACGCGTATCGACCGTGACACCTGCAACTGCACGGCCGTAGGAGGCATCATGTACCCTAACGTCTTGCGTGACGTGCAGCCGTACGAGTCCTTCAAGGGGTGTCGCAAAGCCTGTCCGACTGAACTCGAGGCCGGCAGTCCCTTCTGGGGGCAGGAGTGTGGGCCCTGGGACTCGTTCAACTACACCCGGTGTCGTACCGTTGTCCCTGTGAACTCCACCACCGCCGTCACGTGCAGTTGTGGACTGTCGCCAGGCCTCCATCCCCTGACAGGCCTGGCCAGCAGCTGGATCACCAAGAGCACAGGAGTGTGTTCCCCCAAGTGTCTGCACTGCCCAGAGGTGGGCGGGGTGTGCAACAGTACCCCTAGCGCGTTCGACGGCACCTACTGCAACAAGACCAAGTGCACCCGGCCCCATTCCACGTGGAACACGACCTCGAACGAATGCCTGTGCAGCCCGTCGTGGATGTTCAGCAGTTCAGACAACTGCCGCAACAACGTGTCACGCTGCACCCCCTCCCCCTTTTCCATGGACCCGGTGGACGACGGGGGTCAGACCTGCCAGTGCACGTTCCCGCTGCGTTCGGACCTGGACCCTACCTCTCCTACGTACCGGTTGTGTGTGTCGGCATGTGGAGCGTACGGTAACGCCAGTACGACGGGCAGTGGGTCATGTGTGTGCGACCGGATCCATAGTGGGACTTGGTGCAACGTGTCGTTGTGCGCCAGTCCGTTCGAGCCCTCGCTCTACGAAGACATATGCGATTGTCACAACACTCCGCAGTGGACCACGCGTTTCTGCAACACCAGCCGGTGTCACGGTGGCTCCGCGCGTACCGGCTTCACACCGGAGAGCGGCTCCCGCGTCCCCGCACGAGGGTGTGTCTGCTACCCAACCTGGGAAGGCGAGTTCTGCGAGATCCATCGGTGTGGCCATGGATTCCCTGGAGGTACCGGACCAACCGATGCATGTGTGTGTGACGACGGGTGGGCCGGGGACGACTGCCGGACCAATCGGTGCGCGGCCGAGGGGTTGGTGGACCCGGTGGCACTAGGGGGAGGTAGCTACAGCTGTGCGTGTGGGCCGGCAGGGACCCTCGTCGGGGGTGCTTGTGTGGCCACCTGTGTGAACGGAGTGTTGCACTCCAACGTCAACCGCTCGGGGTTGGTGTGTCTGTGTGAACCCCCTTGGTTTGGGGACACCTGCAGCCAGCATCCCTGTACAGACACCACACGGATGCAACCCACGGTGGTGGGCGCAACATCTGGTCCGTACGTGTGCAAGGACAAGTACATCAACGACGGCAGTGTGGCGTGTACTCGAGGCCTGTCTTGTGCCCAGTTCACTGCACGACATACCCAGTGGAAGCAGGACTCGATCATCCTTGGCAACCGTACCTTCATACCGTCGCGTGTGTCCCAGCCCATCCAAAACCCGTTCAGCGAATTGGCGGCTGTCCCGTGCGGTTGCGACGACAGCCGGTACATCCCGTGGTCCATGGGCACGGTGTTTGTGGGGTGTGTGTTGGATTGTGTAGTGGCCAACCTAGACCCGAACCCCGATGCGTACGGCACGACGATATTCGCTGACTACTGTGTGTGCAACCCCAACATAACATTTGCGAAAGGGGGCCAAGGTGATCTGTGCATTGGGAGTTTGACGCATCTGGCCGTGGCCGCCGGGGTTGTCCCCGCAGGAGTACGGGAGGATGTGCTTCGCTCTTCCCTGAAGACCTGGGAATGGAGCGTGTTGGGGGGTACCCTCCTCGTGTTTTCTGTTGTGGTCACGGTGGTTCGATACTGTCGGCGGCCTCGCTTGCCCCAGTCCAGTAAATAAATAATCTGGTACTGTGTATTCGCTGAGGAACGCGCTCCAGTGCACACACACCTGTATACCATGACAATTGGGAAGTCAATCGCCTCCGTGCACGCGGCGGTGTGCATCTGCTGGCTAAGTGTGCTACTGGGAATCCATCTAACAGAAGGGTTCGAGATAATCTCGCAGGTGTCGAGCACAGAGGTGGTCAACGGCAATAGCCGCCTGGTGCATCGGGCCACCGTGCGGTGTACACAGGACGACACCGGAACCCCCAACATCATAACCTTCCAAGACGCGAACAGCGGGACTGCACGTACCGTTACGTTCCTGTGCGAGCAGCCCTCGTACCGGTACGGGAACTTTAAAACGGAGTATATACCAGAGGCCCAGTACCCGGTGATCTCCCGGGTGTGCCTGGTCCATGTGCACACCAACAACAGCGTTCTGAAGACAGACAGTGGGGGTGACGCGGACAATGGGGTGCAACAACCTCCGTTCCGTCGCCGTTTGCTGGGGACTGGGGGTGGGGATTACGACGACACGTTGCTCGACCCTGCAGTGGTACGCCCAGGGGCACGCCGGCTCTTGCTGTCCAACCAGGCCATCAACGGGATAGGGGTCCTCCTTCCTCGCGCAAAGGATCTGATCTGTACGTTCGGCGGGTGCCACAACGGCCTGCAAGACTTGAAGCAAGCCATGGCCATCATCCGGGCACGGCTAGACAAGATGACGGTCCAGTTCGGGACTATGACCACCGAGTTGGACAAGAACCGGTTGTTTGACCAAGACGTCTTGCGCCGCGACGAGATGACCGCTGACCAGATCGGGTTTATCCAGCAGGCGACTCTGCGGACACAGGGCGTGTTGTCTGGACTGAATGACGACATCGTGGATTTGGTCACGATCCAGGACGCATACGCCAATTCAACCAACCGTAACTTCGCTGCCCTGAAAGCACAGGTGTCCGCGAACGCCAATCTGAGCCGCACCGAGTGGAACGCCACGGTAAACTTCATGACGGAGACCACGCGTCGGTTCTACGAGATCGTGCATCGCATTGGAGGGGTGACGAGACAAGTCACGTCGATCGAAGTACTGCTGATGAGCATGTACAAGCAAGTGGAGATGCGGCGGTCTGTTATTTCACTGTTCCACGAGGTCTCAACGGTGGCAACGCCCATTGCAACCACGCCCTTCTTGGGGTATCTCGGGGAGGCGCCGTACACAGAAGCCCAGCTCAATGCTCTGGGCAATCGGAACAGTGCCAGGCGTGTGGCCAGTGTATACTTGGAGCGTACGGTGCTGCGAGGAGGCACGGATTACTGGGCCCAATGGATCAACTTGACGTACGCCTGTGACCCCAGGTATATCATCCAGAACATTGTACCGTTTCTGTCTGTCGAGGCCCTGTTCGGTTCGATTGGGCCGGGGGGGTGTTACAGTGGTTCTCCAGCGGCTCCGTGGACTTGCAATTGTGTCATCCTGGTGGAGACCGAGGAGTGCTTGGTCACGTCGCATCCGTCTCGGCGGTTTCCGTGGAGTTGGCCAGTCAACACGACCTACCTCTTGCCCATGAACCCTGGGTCGTGCGGCTCCGGGGACGACTTGGTCCCGGGGTGCCAGAGCAAGTGCACATTGCCAATCGTGCATCGTGCCCCACTCGTGCTGGACAACCGGGTTGGAGTGGAAGCGTACATGTCTGGCCTCTGTTCCGGGAGCGACGGGGACGTGGCGTTACCTGACGTCTCTGCCACCGCTACTGTGCCCCCTGCCAAGGTCCGCATCTACTCCATGCTGTACGGTACCTACTCCGACTTGACATTGGACCCCGCGGTGGCCGGATCGGACGTGTGTTCGGGCGAGTTTGCTGTGGAACACCGGGCAGGACAGAACGAGGCGCTGTTCCTGGGGTACCACGTGTACTACATGTGGTTGCTCATGTACCAACGCGGAGTCAGCACATGGATCCCCGAGGTCGAAGAACTGTTGATGGGCAAGGTCGCGTCCAACCTGTACTTCAGGGAGGTGCCATTCGACGTCGACGCCAAGTACCAGCAGACCCACCGGTGTACTGAGTTCGCGTTCGCCAGGACCACGTCCACCAAGCTTCCGGTGTACGTTGACATCCTGAACAGTGTGCAGACCAGCATGCAGGTGACGGTGGGAACCCAGTTGATCCAGGGCCCGCTCACTGCCTCGCCCGTGACGTCGTCGCATAGAATATCCATAGCGCTGAATGGGCTGACGTCGGGTGGGAATGTTACAGTCACGACCGCCATCGACCTTAGCAACAATGTGGTCAACGTATTGCCGGGGTTGTTTCGGCGGGTGGGGCTATGGCGTGGCCCCACCAACTTGGAGTCTACATGGGACGTTCCAGGCGAGCAGCTGTGCCCTGGCGAGTTGCCACAGTCACGTGCCGCGTGTATGAACTACATATCCCAGGGCGCGAACTGGACCGGCGTGACCGATTCATCGCCCATCACCATCGAGGAGTGGAAGTCCAATTACCACGCCTACTTCAATCCGCACAACCTGGGAGACAGTCCCAGTTCGTACCGCAGGCAGTTGTTCACGTCCGGGACCCAGGCCACGTGCAGCGGTTCGTACGACATCGACGGAACCCCCATCGCCACCACCACGTCGGAGAACTTCTGGTGCGAGATCTTGCGCAACTACGACGTGAGCACGGTGGGCGCAGACCAGGAGGAGATGTGGTTCAAACCTCGAGCCTTTGCGTACACCACCACCGTGGAGGTTCCAGGCGGTTCGTTCATACAGAGGTTGACCAGCTTCTGCCCCAGTTCCTTGCGCGTCGTGGAGACAGCAGGGGACGTGCACGTGGAGCTGAACACCACCGTCCCCGAGCTTATAACCGTGCGGATCAAGGTGACCAGCCGGGACCTGCCCAGCGACCCGGCATGTGTGTTCCATGACCAAGACGATACTATGTCCATCATCAAGCCCTTCAGACTGGATATCCCCTTCAGTGCATTGTGTAGTCCGTACATGCTGAACGTACGGCCGGTGGACAGTACTCAATGGTGTTATGGAGTCGAGGGGCGGGTCATCGACAGCAGCCACGTCATCGAAGACGGGTCCGGGGTGCCGGGCCCGGTACAGATCGCCATCTCCTACTCGGAGGACCGGGTGCTAGACGACCTGTTGAACCAATTGGCCACGTCGGAGGCCTTCAGCTGGAACCTCACCCAACTGCAGTTCAGTACGTTGTCGGATCAGGACCTGGACGCACACATCACCACCATGGAGACCGACCGAATCAATTCCATTGACAAAATGAAGCTGGGCACAGGAGCGTACGCCAAGATCATCGCCGCCGCCAAGGCCCGGATCGCCGCCAACGTAGCGGCAGCCCGCAAGGCCATTGCCAAGAGTCGCAGTGACATCACCCACTCGATTGGGCTGAACCTGGCGATCGCCAAGTTGGACCACAACATGTCCAGGGTGGTGGAGCAGCTGGTTGCCTTGGGGTTGCTGGGCGACGAAGAGCAGGCCAACGGGACGGTGCAAGAGAAGAGGCTGGACGCCATCATCCAGAGGTTCCTGGACTCTGGCAACCCACACAAGTGTGGCTTCCTGTCGTTCCTGTGCGACATCTTCCATTCACTGTTCGGTGGCATCTTCGGTGCACTGTTCGACGGGATCAAGAACTTTATCTTTATGGTCATCATGCTGGTGCTGATGGTGTTCGTGGGCAAGATCATGTTCAAGAAGTGCATGAACCACCACAGCAGCGGCGGATCAGGAGGCGCCACAGGCGGACCAGTCATGAACTACACCCCTTGGTCGCCGCCACCGGCCACAGCCGCAGCCCCGCTCAGCACAGAACAGATCCATGGCCCGCCCAAGATCACTCGCGTGGACGGGACCGTGGAGGGCGATCCAGGGGAAGGCGCATCACTTCTCGCCAAGGATCCAACAGCTCCTGCTACCGGCGGGTTCATGGAGATGCTGCCCCTCCAAGACAGCGCTGACATTCACTTTGATTCTTAACGCGCGGGTTTTACTTTGCTCAGCCTCGAGACCCTCCCTGCCACATTCTGTGCCCTCCTGTTGGTGCAGAACCACCCGACCGCCACCACGATAAACGTGGCCAGTGCCCCCGAGATGATAGCCAGCGCCCACATGGAGGTGTTGCTGTTGACAGGCGACGACGGTACGCGTACCACATGCACCGCGTTCAGGTCGTGTGCGCATTGCAATGAAGTGTAGTTCCACACACATATTCCGTTAAAGTGTCCGGCACATGCCCCCGCGCTGTAGGCGTTCGAACACCCGCCCAGGTGTGGGTCCACGTCACACATACGGTCCGACCCAGCGTTGCTCTGGCACCCGTCCAGTTGGTAGCAGATGTTTAGGCACTCCGAGTCGTCGTCCACACACGGCGCCCCCATCACCATGGCGTAGGCATTGTTGCACCCTTGTCGCCAGCTCTCGTCACGGGCCAAGGTGGTCACGGGTGCCGGGTGGCACAAGAACAGCTGATTGTCAGGCACACACCCCGGGGTGCTGGCACACTGAGTAGGGTCGAGGTCAGACCACCCACAGTCTTCGTTGGACGCAGACAGACCGTAGCACGACTGAGTGGCCTTGCGCCACACACACCCGGGCGTGGACTCGCAGTAATTCATGGAACGGAAGGACGGACACATCTGTGCGTACCGTGGCGTGCAGTACCCCTGGATGCTGTCCCACTGGCACCGTGGGTCCGGGGGAGGAGGAATCATGTCTGTGTCCCCGTTCATCACCACCCCCAGGCAGTCCACGATCGAGGAGAAGGGCATGCTGTACACCGACGGGTGGCGGGCACGGCACACCGAGAACCAAGGGTGAGACGTGTTGGTGGCGTGACACACGTCCTCGTAATCGTCCCACTGGCACTCGACGCCGTGTGTGCAGCGGGTCCAGTCCAGCCGCGCGGAGCAGTCGTCTTGGGGAAACACACACACCCCAGTCGAGGTGTACGCGCATTCAGGGTGCAAACGACACAGTGCCGGGTTGTCTGAGAAGAGGGCGCATCCGGCGGCCGCGTGCGTGGACACGGGTAGCCACAAGGTCAGCCACACCGCACCCCACCACCAGTGAAGAGGGGTCATGCGCAAGGAGTTAGTACACAGACATGTTAAGGTTGATTTACTAAACGGCCCAACCCTTGTGCTACACGCGTGGCGCCAACCTCACACCAAAGTATTGTTCACACTTTCGTTCTCTCAGTTCCTTCAAGTCGGACCTCATCCATGTGTCCAGTGCAAAGGTCACGTAGTCGTCAGGGAGGGTGTCCATGTAAATCTTCTGGGCGGCTGACATGACACGGATCAGCGGGGTGGCCAACTTGTCCATCTCTTGCTGGTAGTTGAGCCGCACCGCACTGAACTTGGCGCCCAGTATGTTCATCTCCACGTCGGCGTCTTCGTCAAAAGGCTGGAACTCATCCTCTTCCTCGTCCTCGGCGACCACGTTTGGATCGAATGGTGACTCCGGGACGACACGAAGCGGTGATTCGTGTGGAGGGACGACAGGAGGCCAGTTCAACACACCAGAGGCGTCGGGAAACTCGGAGGGAGATGGCCCCTTCCGTTCCAGTTCGGCGAACACCGATGACATGGGTGCGACGGGGGCCGCGAAGGCAGGTCCGTAGGGCTTCTCCTCCGGCTGAGGGTCTACCACTACTGGGAGCGCCACGTGGAACAGTTCGTCCCTGTGGACGTCTGGCATCAGGTCGTGCATGTACTCGTCGTCAAAATTGTTGGCGCCGGACTGAGACGCACGCATTGGTTGGACCGCGCTCCGTTCCATGTACAGTTCCAACAGACGCAGCGCTCGGCCTTGGACCAGCAGGTATGCCTCGGGGTATACCTTGACACCCAGGTGCGTCGGGTCGTCCAGGTCGAACACATCAGGGACGGTCACCACGTACGCGTGGGTGAGGGCCGGCGTACTCACGACCTGTTGTACTTCAGGATCGGCGTTGTAGTTCATGGGACTCGTCAGGGGAAGCCCGTCAACCTCCTCTTGGCTTATGATCTGGATCAACCCGTCCATGGTCATGCGCCAGAAGAGCTTGAAGTGGTGCACGTCCTCTGCGTTGGCGGCGTCCCGAGGCAAGTAGAAGTTCTCTGGGTGGGCCCACACGTTGGACTCGGCAGGGTCCACCTTCTCGAACGGGGTGGACTTCTGCAGGATCTTGGGGAACAGGCCCACCTTCTTCGAGTGGGCTTCTCTCCATGCCTTATAGATCTTGCTGCTGGGCTCGGACGGGGCTTCTGACCACCCCACTGTCTGTTCGGCGCGCATCGGAGCGTCCAGCTTCTGTACTGGATCAGGCAGGGTGTAGCGTCGTTGGTGCGTAAAGGCCTCTTCGTCGTCAGGCATGTTCCTGAAGTAGTGGGGGGCAATCTGCCGTAGAGAGAGGCGGTTGCCCAGGAACACGTCTCCGGTGGGCAGTTGATGGCACCTGCCGCCCACCAAGGGGAGGTAGTGATCTGCGTCGGAGGGCGAGGTCCCAAACGCATTGGCAATGGCGACGACCCGGTTCTTGCGCTCTTGGTCGGTGTCGAGTGCGGGGAGGAGGGTTTTCATGGCCAGGCTTACGGCCAGCTTCTCCTTGGCCAGTTCCTTGGCGGAAGGGTTCACGACGGTGGTTTGTGCCAGCCAGTGTGCACGCGGGTCGTAGGTCCAGTGTGCTGTGTTGTACCGTCTCCCGCCCGAGTCAGCGTGCTTGGAGGCCGAGACCATCATGCGGACGGTCCACAGGAAGACCTCCCGCGGCGGGGGCAGCGGCTCAGGGATATGGTTCTTCTCGTCGACGTACTCTGATGCGACGTGCTTGGGACGGTACGCCCGCCCCACGAACCACTGGGCAGCTCGGTTGGCCACTGCTGCCGTGTGCGAGGGCACCCTGATCAGCGACGTGTACCGTTCCAGTACGGGGAACAGGAATTGCCAGGGCACTTTCTTGTGAAGGTCCAGGTAGTCCCAATAAATGTACATGAGGCTGGGCAGCTCGGTGTTGAACATGGCGTAGCTCGTGGGCACGGTGATCTTCTCCACGGACTTCAGTTTGGCACGCCGAAGCATTTCCTTGGGCGGCGGCACGTCAATCGTAAAGTCTGGCATCTCGCCCGTCAGCGACTTGAGCAGCTTCTTGTTGCCGTACAACCCCTTGCTGTGGGACACCGACACAAACCCCAGCAGCATGGAGTGGTAGACCTGCATGGCGGTCTGTGCGTTGGCAGCACGGCACGGGAACATCCGCATCAAGTCCAGGGCTTCCATGCGGGTGGGCATCTGCAACGTGTCGACTTTGTACTTGCGGCCAGGTCCAGGCCCGGCCACGAGCAGGGACAGTTGGGCGTAGCTGTGCTTGATGAGGTCGCTGGTCACGCACCGGTCTGGGGCCGGGGCAAACGAGGGCATGACCCGTGAGCCGCGTACGAGCTCGTGTGGCAGGATCTTAGACATAAACGAAAGGAGGTTCCTGCTTCTGGTAATAAACGGCTTCATGTTCTTCCGGACGTGGGCCTTGAACGCGTCAAACCTGCCCCACATCGTACTGCTTGCCATGATTTCGTTTCGGGCCTGGATGAGGAGATCTCCGGCGTGGAACTTGGAGTCCCCCGCCCACATCGACACGATCCTGTACAGAGCGATGAATCCCCGCATGCTGGGGTTCGCGGTGATTGCGTGTTTGAACATGTCCATCATTTTGTCTTGCGATTGCGCCGCACGTGCACGGGCCCAGAGACCGTGTTGGGTGATCATCTTCAGGGAAGACACGTAGAGAAACTTGGCGCCGCGCTTCATGGCACTGGTCACCAGTTTCCTGGCCTGGTCGGGTGGCAGCACACTGAACATGATCAACGTGTCCACGTCGTCCAGGGTGTGCCCGCTGGGGGCAAACCTGGTCCGTGCCTCCTCGTCCAGACGGGCCTGGACCAGTGCGGCCCAGGTGCGCATGAACCGTGCGGGTTTCATGGCCACCACAAAGAGCATGGTGTAGACCATGACGTAGTTCACGATTGTGTCCCATTTGGGGTCGTTGATGCGGGTGACGGCGATGCGGCACACGTTGCCGCCCATCAGGATCGCAGGGGAGTAGAACAGGGTGCCCCTGTGTTGGTGCACAATCGACTCGACCACGTCCTGGGTACTGCTGTCTCCCTGGTGGTCAAACGTCTCCCCCTTGTCACTCAGAATCCCGGGTGCTGGGCCGCCGTCAAACGCGTACTTGCGGTCCATACGCACAGTAGGCCACGGTTGGTCATGGGCAGGGAGGGCCGGGCCGTACACCATGGGGTGTTGACGGGAATTAGGCCGAGACCCAATGAAAGAACTGTACGCCACAATCGAAGCCGAGTGGGCATTGTACATCTGAATCGGGACGTCGCGGTTCATGGAGATGCCGGCAATGTTTGCCAGCAAATCGTCCAGGTTGTTGGTCTGGTCACGGTACCGCACCAGGTACTCGTCCTGTTGAACCTTAATCTTGGCGGCTCGTGCCTCGTCCGACACGGCCACCGTACCAAAGCCGGCGACAGGGTGGGTGACGTCAAACCAGAAGCGTGCGGCCTCCAGCGCGACGTTCACCATGCCCCGTGCGTCGTCGATCTCCAGGAAGGCCTCTGAAATAAGGCCTGCCGCGAACTTGGGGTAGCTACGTTCAATCATGCGGATGTCGTGGTTCAGGGCACTTGCTTGGGCCTTGATCTTGGCGCTGTAGTCCAATGCCTTCTCGAGGCCTTGTGTGGCGTCGTAGGCTTTGGACCGGTGTCTCTTGCCACCTCTGCCGCTTCTGTCCGAGTCGGTGGTGGACACGGTCTTTTCCTCTGCCACCCGTTCTCGGAGAGACTTGACGTGTACAGGTGGTCCCCGTTTCATCGTCAGGACCAGCGCCGGCGACTCGGCTGACGACGAAGCGGACAGAACCGATGCCACCTTCATGTCGTCGTCCTGTTGGGTCTCTTCCAGCTCTGTGTCAGAATCGGAGTCGGAGTCCAGGTTGACCGTGGTGGCACTACGTCCCGGGCTTGGTTGTGTACTCGCCGGTGTCCTGAGCACAGTACTCTCACTCCTGCTCTCGCTCTCGCTCTCGCGTTGACGTTTGCGAGTCAGGATCGCACGGTCTCGGTCCACGGCACGACCAATGTCCCCTTCGCTGTCCTGCGAACGGGGACCCATGTCAGAGGGGTTGGCGCGCTCCACCATCGCACGCCAGCCATTCGGATACCGCTGATGCATGTCTGCCATGAAGGCGCCCCACCAGGGCAGGGGTAGGTGGTCGGGACGCTTCAGGAACGTGCCGTGCTCGAAGAAGACCCTCACGATGGTGTCCTCGTGTGCGACTCGCGTCTCGCCCACCACCTTGGCGGCCTGCAACCAGAAGAATTTGCTGGTGCCGAAGGACGCAAACCGCTTGGCAGCTGTGCGAGCCCGGGTGGTATCTCTCACCAATCGGTTGACAAAGTCAGACACGCCACGTGACACCTGGTTCTTGGTGGACTGCGACGCTTGCTTGGCCTGTGCGGCCTCCTCGACCACGTCGACCATGTCCACGGGCCCAGACGATTCGTACAGACCTGCCTCGACGTCCTGGTCCATGCCGTGGCTGTATTTCTGTTCCCCAATCATGTCTTCGAGGGTGCTCTTGGCCTCTTCGCGTTCCTGTTCCTGCTGCTCCTTCTCGCTGAGTGGAGGATCATCCTCCTCCACTTCCTCTTGTGACGCCTCTTCCTCCACCTCGATGTGAACACGCTTTCGTTTGAACTCCTGTACCTCTGGCTCCTTCTGGGCCTCTACCACTTCTGCTACAGCCTCCTCGACCTTCTTCTCGTCCTCTTGTGCACCACCCTGGTTCATGGTAAGGTCGAATTCGTCGCCGTCGCTCTCGGTGGCATCTGGGTCATTGTTCATGTCCCAGGACGGGTCCTCGTCGTCGGCGGCGTATGCACCGGCGCCACCGGCGTCGTCTGCACTCGGACTGTTGTTGCCCAACCCCTTCTCTTCCAAGATCGTGCCCCATTCATTCATGAACGTCCCCCACACCACGTCCAGGAAGTCCCTGGCCTTTTGATTCTTCAACGCCCCTGTCACGTCACGGCTGGCCGCTCTCAGTGGGTACTTCTCCAACATGTCCTTTTCTATCATGAATCGTTTGAAGACGTCCCAGCGGACGGCGCGTACCTTCTCGGCAAAGTATTTAGACACCGAAAGGGTGGCCGCGCCGAACCGTGCTTTCTCCGCGATGCTCATGGAGCCGGACGTTCTGTTGATCAATTCGACGAACAGTGTCAGGATGAAGGATCCCTTGGTGGATCCTTTGGTCTCGACGGCGTCTCGCATGGCTACGAACGCCTCCTTGGCGGCATCCTCGCCCATGGCATCTCCGGTGACCTTCATCATCTGCTTCATCCATGTGTTCCAGGCCTGGCCACCACCCTGCACGAAGTGTGTGTACCGTGACCACTTCTGCTTCTTCAATTCAGGTCCCAGGTACTCCAGGACGGGCTGCATATTGTCACCGGAGTGTGTCTTGGCGATCTTTCGTAGTTTGGCAATGGACGCCAGGTACTTTCCGTTCCCGATCCTGTCTTTGGTGCGCGCCGGGCTAGACTTGAAGTCGAGGGCCCATTCCACCCACGACTGGGCTTTTTTCCACCAACCTTTCACTGCATTCTCCATCGCACCGGGTTCGTGTACCCCGGCAGTGGGAGCCTGCTCAGCCCTCTTCTGTTCCTGCTTCCTCCCGCGGTTTCCCTGGCGCTTCTCTTTACCGATAAGTTTCGCGGCCTTCGTACGAAACTCGAGGGCGTCCTCTACGTACTTGTCGTAGTTCAAAGAGCCGACGGTGCTCGTCTCGGAGGTGTACCCCGGGTGCATGGGCATCCGGGGAGCCATAAGGTAGAAGAACGCAGCCCCACACTCGTTGCCCACCCCTGCCGAGAAGCTAAAGGCCCATCTGTTCTTTCTGAACTCCCACATGTACTTGACGGTGTGTGTGTGGTTAGGGGTGATGGGTGTGCCCGGGAACATGGCGTGGTCCAGGTCCGGGTTGGCAGACAACACACGCCGGTACACGAAGGTGATGAACGTGTCCAGGTCCTTGTCCATCACCGCCTGAAGTTGGTGGTACGGCATGTAGAACACGGGAGGGCCGCTACGCGACAGGGCTTCCAGCGCCACGAAGTTCTGCATGGTGTAGTACATCCAGGCCCGTACGGCGTACCGAGCCAAGGGACGCAGCGCGGCCGTCACTTGTTGGATAGGCATAGACGTTCCCTTGCCGTATGCCACCATGCGGGTCAGGGCGCCCATCAGCATGAAGTGGATCAGGTTGGAGTCGACCTTGCCGGACGTGAAGCCATGCGCGGATCCCCTGGCTATGGCACGTTGCACACGCACTTTGGCAGTCGCGTCACGACGAGACTCCACTGTCATCACCAAGGACCGGTCGTCCCCGAACACCCGTGTCTTCAGCCCGGTCCAGACCCGCAACCCCCGATGCTTGCGCAAGTCGTCAAGAGTAAGCAGCTTCCCGTGCTGCTTGTAGTTTTGGATCTGCAGGACGGGTGCCGGCCCGAACACAGAGTCTCCTGAGGAGTTGGCGTCGTTGCGCACCTCGCTGGAGTCGTAGTTGCGCCATTGGATGATGACCAGGGTGCTGGGGTACTCCACCACCAGGCGGGAGGCCAGGGACAAGGCCCGGGCCCAGACGGAGATGTGGTAACCGCCCGAGACGTAGTTCTGCTCGTCGTCCACCAGCCACGGTTGGGCCAGCACCACCACACGGCGATGCTCCAAGTCGTCAAACGCGTCTCTGAGGAGGAACCTGTCGTCCACCTCCATGGTACGAGGAGTGGCCGCCAACGAAACCAAGCTGTCGTCGGGACCGTGGGCAGGTAGACCCCTGGCCCGGGGCACACTGTAGTGGTATCCACCGAATTTTGTGGGGTCTTTTTGAGTGGTCTGAACCCACCACAGCGCAGACTCCAAACTCTGAACCTGTGACCGATGGACATTCGGTGGGGACACCTCTCGCGGTTCAAAGTCTTGCACACCGGACCAGGCCTGGGTTCCTCGGTTGAACAGCAGCAGTCGGTTCATGAACACATCAAAGTGGACCGCGGTGACGTCACTTCTGTCGATTTGGAGCGCCACGACTTGGCCGGTGGGGAACACCATCCACACTCGTTCTTCCTTGGTGTCTCGTTGGGTCATGTTGCGTACCGACATTACCGCGCCCCAGGGGAAGGTCCACACTCTCTTGGGCCGCCACTTGATTCCGTTGTGGTTCAGAGACACCGTGGTGGACGTGATCTCCTTCAACAACTTCTTGTCGGCCACGTCCAGTCGACCCTTTGCCGTCAGCGAGGTGGTGCCCACTGGACGGACGGAGCGGAAGTCGGGCCATTCGAACTCGATGAAGAGGATGTTGTCGAAATGGACATGCGCAAAGGGGTTGTCGTACACAAACACGTCAGGCAGTGCGTCGTTCCTGTCTGCCCGGGCCCGTTGCTCGTGCAGCCCGGTGTCAGAGTACCAGTTCTCCTTGAACATGGTGAACTTCTTCTGGAACCCCAGTCCAGGCTTGGCCAGGTCACGGAGGCTAGGCACCGCAAAGAGAGACTCGAAGGTGGTGTTGACCATCTCAGCGGGAGGGGCCTCCTTGTCGCGGATGACCCGGTCGGTGAGGTCCATGGACACACACACGTTCATGCCCAGGGGACGGCGCAGTTCCAGCTGGACGTCCACCAGAGACAGGTCGGCGTCGGTGCCGTCCTTGAGTTCCACCTGGTATGCCAGCGGGTTCTTCCGGCCCCCGTATATCTGTTTGTCCTGGGCCCCCAGCTGCACCTGGAAGCGTATGTCCACCACGCTGTTCTTGAACGTAGCGAGTGCCATGGACTGGGACAATGCGGTGCGTGCCTGGGGCCAGCGGTTCTTGACCACAGACATACTCTCGGCCCATGTCGCGGTTGACACCACAGGGACGCTTGAAGACCCGCGTTTGTACGCCTGTTGTAGAACATCGGCACGGGTAGCCGAGGTCGACCGGAGCAGCGCAAAGGTGGCTTCGTTCCCCTTGGTGACCAGCGCCACCGTCACAAACTGTCCCCATGCCGGTATGTAGCGACTGGAGGCGTGCTCAAACTTCCACCCCCTGATCCCCTGGGCGTTGGGCATCGGGAGGGGGCCATGGAAGAATCCCCCGGCAAAGGGGACGAACGCCCGGTCTCCAATGTACCCGTTGACACCTGGGGCGTCCACACCAATGGGGGAGTTGTCAGGAGGGGCCACAGGGACATGTCCTTTCTCGTCCTGCATGGTGTGACTCGTCCGCACAGACCCAATGAATCGCGTCGGTTGTATTTGGTAGTCGACTCGCCCGTGTTTAGGACGGCGGCACTTCTTTTGTAGCTCTGCCCAACATGACGGCCCCACGCAAGCCCTGGTCTTTCCCTCTGCGTGAACGGTCTCGCTTCGTGGTGTCTGTGGCGGCGGCCACCAAGTACGGCGTTATGTACACCGCCGGAGCCCTGATCGCCCTGAGGGACATGCACCTGCTCTCCTTGACCGCGGTCTTCAACTCGTCGGCCATGGGCAACCTGGTCACGTGGTTCTTGGCCCACGCACGGTCACGTATCCTGGACGACGGCTGGTATCGTGTCGAGCCCAGCACCGTGCCGGCCTTGCGCGAAGAGTGCTTGTGGCGGGCCCTGTTCATGCCCCCTATGGGAGCCGAACCCGACGTGCTCATGCGCTGCTTCTTGGTGCCTCTGTTGCGCTGGTGCGAACGCAACCAGGAGTGGGACATGCTGTGGACCCGTCTGAAGCGAGGCCGCGTCACCGAGTGGCTGGACCCCTGGGGCATGGAGCTGGGGAGGCTCTTGCGCGAGTCAGTCTTATGCGAACCGCTGCTGGCGTGGCGAGGGCTGGGACGTACCCCGCACTACATCCACGAGAACGACACAGAGATGGTGAACAGCCTGCTCTCCAACAACATGATGACCCGCAGCCGTCCTGTGTTCTTGTGGAACGCCAGCCAACAAGGTCTGGCCAAGGCGTTGTGCCTGACCACCGACCCTGACGCCCCGCTCTCTGGCGAACTTGACACCGCGTTCTTGCGCCCCAACACCCTACGTGACCCGTACGACTTCTTGGCGGCCTCCATCATGCCCAGCTTCGAGTTCTCTCCCGTCTCCATCATGGTAAACTCCATGCCGGTCATCGTAGGGTCGGCCACCGCAGTGGACCCGCTGGGGATCCAACCGGCCCGGACCTACTACATCAAGGAGAAACTGGGCCCCATGCCCCACAGCGGGTCGCACCCTCCAGACATGTACACCAAGCGCAAGTACGGCCGAGACGACGAGAAGAAGCTGCGTCCCACGCCAGAGTCCAACGTGTCCCGCAAGCTCCTGTTCCTGGACGCCTTCACCCACTCCCCGGTGTGCACAGATCGCCACAACGTGTCGGTGCAGAACAGGTGCCGCGTGGTGAACGACGAGTTGGTGGGGCCTTCCGACACACAGGACGAAAACCTGCTGGCGTTCCGTACCGTGACGTGCCAGATGTACCGACCCGACATGATGCGTGGCGAGATGCAAGACCGGGTGGACAACCGCCTGGCGTTTGTGGCCGCCACACAGGAGGCAGGAGACAGTGCCCTGGGCCCGGCAGACCCTAGTCTGTTGCGTATCGCCGCCAACCTGGGCTACTGGGACGCGCACGCCCGGTACAGTGTCTCGTCAGGCAACCGGCCTGTACGCACTCCGTTGTGCAGTGTAGTGGGTGATCCGTATAAGTTCCATGACCAGCTGTTTGGTGGGTCACACGCCGAGTTCGCCGACACACACCCGTCTGCCCACGACCCTGACGACGCGTCTGAATCTCCCCAGAGCATCCCTTTGATCCCTACTCCACCCGCGCAGTGGGACCCCGATGGACAGCAAGCACAGCGACCCCGTGACTGACGAGGCCATCTCTGTTTCTATGCATGGACACGCCGCCGACGCACTGGAGTCTGCCGGATTCCCGTGTGTGTGTGCCATCACCAAGGTCCACCTGGCCACGTCCAACGACGCCACCGCACTGTGGGCCCCGGACGACGACACGCAGAACCCAGGAGGGGTGTGGCTGATTGTGAGTGCGGCACAGTTCTCGCACTGGAGGCAACAAACCGCGTACGCCAGTCATGGTGCAACAGCTGTATTCAATGTGTGCAGAGGCACAGGCAAACCGGCTACAGTGTACAGACGTATCGGCAGCGAGACACGACGGTCTATGGCGACCGGGTCCTCTTGGCGCTCCTGACGCTCCTGGCCTCGGGCAGCCTGACGTGGACCCATCCACCGGAACACGGGCGTGAAGGGCACACCGTGAAGCCATTTTGCTTGTTGAATACACACTTGTGCATCGTGCAGTAGCGTATCGAAGGACTGAGGTTGCGTACACACGACTTGCACATCGCCAGGCACATGGTCTTGGTGTCGTAGCGGAAGGTATCCGCATCGGTGCCGATCCCCACCTTTAAACACCCTTGCACAGCGCATTCGTCCCAGCGGGCGTCGCGGCAGTCTCTGCACAACAGCAGCAGGTAATCAGACCCTGCGCTGATCACCACGGCGCAGTCCACACACGCGCCCAGCGGCACGTCCATGGCCTCGGCGATCTCCAGCAGACTGTTCAGTGCCCGGTGGAACGCAGCGCGACGGAAGGTCAGGTCGGTCAGGGCGTAGACGCTGTCCAGTCCCGCTGGGCCCAACTTGTCCCCTTGTGCGAGGACACGGTCCTCAGTGCACAGTCTGGCGTCCAGTGTGACAAAGGTTGGGGTTACCAGGCGGCAAGACGTGCGCTTGCCATGGTTCCCGAACCAACATTCCTTGGCCCCCGCGTTCAACATGACGGAGTGGGCCTGGCAGTATTTCGTACCGATGGTGGCACACAGCTGGCACACCTTCATGTTGGGATTGTTCTCCGTGCAGAAACTGGTGTTGGACGGGCAGATTAATTGGGGACAGTCGCTTATGTCACATGGCGTAGGCACCACTGCACAGTCGGTGCACAGCCTGTGGTCGTGGTCGCAGAACACCTTGCGCGGTTCTTCCTCCATGTACCGGAAGCACAGGTTGCACTGGTAGGTGTCGACAGACGGGTCGGCGGCCGCAAAGGCAGACAGTATCGACCGTACAGATGCCTTCAGCCCGTGCACGACAGCGCCCAGCTCGACAGCCGTAGGCAGTTTCGCCACCGACAGGGGTCCACAGGTGGGTGACGAGGCGGTTGAACGGACGATGGGTTCGGTGTCGGGCACCTTGACTTCTTCTTGTGACTTGGAGTTGTGCGACAAGGTGGTATGGTCGTCGTCAGGGTCGGGCGGGGACAACATCTCCACGTCGGGGTCGGTCCTGAGCCGCTTGGCACTCCATGGGACCTTGCTGTGGTCTTCCTGTTGTCTCGGTTGTTTGCCAAGT
This sequence comes from Nitrospinaceae bacterium, assembly GCA_016763735.1. GTDB lineage: Bacteria > Nitrospinota > Nitrospinia > Nitrospinales > VA-1 > UBA8687. The sequence goes on from JAESTE010000006.1 coordinate 20,409, forward strand.
GAAACCTTCATCGACATGGACGGTTGGAATTGTCCCCGAGAGGATCGGCACACAGAGTCGACCATCAAAGTCGACACCACACAGAGTCGACACGAGGTACGTTTTCATGAACAGGATTTTAAAGCAAAAACAGGTACTCCTTGAACTCCCGGTATTGACGAGTCAGTCCTTCTTCGAGTATACGTCTGACGTTCATACTGTCGTAGTTGGGCCACAACAGCGCCTTGAGTGTGTCGAACTTGCGGTTCTTCAGCGCCATCATGGTGCACTCTTCCCCTACCGGACACCCCACAACCCTCAGCCAGCTTAGGAAGGGTGTGTGCCCATTCGCCGCCGCAACGTCAAAGTCTCCTCCAATGAACCGTACACCTCTTGCGTACAACCACTTTGCAATGTGAAGATGCCCTGCCCGGGCCACCGCTCCCCTCATACTCCATTCATACCGCGAGTCGACTTTGAACATGTACTCAACTACGTCCAGGTGTCCGTGCCTGGCCGCGGAGACGATCATGTTTCCACTGCCGGCCCAGTTACTGTGCCAGACGAGCTTGAGCAACGGTGGATACCCCAGTTTGTATGCGGTGTCAACTGTGCTGTACTTCTCCAGACAGTAAGGGTCCATGAGCAGGTGGTCACTGGTGCACAGGAAGGTCTTGATGTAGTGTGCCACGTCCCGGCCCACGAGCAGTGCGACGTACGCCATCCCGTGTCTCTTGGGGGTGAACAGGCTGTCATCCCGCTTGTGTTTCGGCATCTTTTTGTGGCAGTTGAAGTTGTGAAGTGTGTGAGTCGACGCCCACACAAAGTCGACACCAAAGTCGACACGTGGTATTTAATTAGACGGAATGTCGTTAACATACTGCGACTGTCCGTTCGCCGGCTCCTGTAGAATCTCAAGAACCTGAGCGACTGGGTCTGACCGCAGACGTTCATCCTCAACCAACTGTTCGAAAAGCCGGCGTTTTCCAACGAATTGCGTATTCTGATCCTTTGTCAGTGGGAACAGTTGATAAAGACGCCGAAGGTCACGTACGAGAACATTCGCGTCCCTGTTGGCGTCTTGTCTGTCCACCAACCGGATTCTTGCCAGGTAATCCATCACACTCTCTCGCTTGAACGATGGCTCCTCTACGTCAAGGGGTTTGACCTGCGCCAGCACCCGTCGAGCTTCACACGCCATTTCCTCGAGCAGAAGGTGGCGATTAAATCGTCTGTGTTGCTCCTCTGTTAGCGGGAACATACGTCGGATGCCGCTTACGACTTCCTCGTGGTTCTTGCCGCGGAAAAGCCCGACGATGGGTGCGTCTGACATCTCCGTGTCAGTTTGAGTACGATCATCAGGTTCCATAGAGTGGTATTGCACATCTGACACACGTATTCGTCCGTACAGAATATCCTCAATCTCGTCCAGATCGCCGTGCGTGATAATGTGTTCGATGGGGTTGTCGCCCAGAAGGTTGCACCGCGGTTGGCCGGCTTTCCAATAGAGTGCCGCGACGACAACTGCAGCCGATACCAGCCAGAACACAAGTGTCGACCTGTTCATGCGGTAGATTGAAGGTGTGAGGTGTGCGAGTCGACACCCACACAAAGTCGACATCTGGGTCGACGTCGACTTGGGGGTCCACTCCACACTCCACCAAAGTCGACCAACATGTCGACTTACGAAGTCGACATCGAAGGCATGTCGACTCATGTGCATCGTGCCTTGTCATTGCGCCACATGGACCGCTCCGAGCTGAAACGCAGGGTGCCGTACTCGATCAGGGGACCCCAGAAGTACGTCCGGGAGTTGCACGAACGCTACGTCAACACGATACGTGCGAACTACCCTGCCCTGGCCGACGTGACCTCTGTCATGGTGTACGACACGTCCCAGATGGATTGCCGGTCACACATCCGTGCCTTGCCGGTGCGTGCGCTGGTCAAGTGTATCACCACCAACACCCGCTTCCTGTTCATCGTGTTGGGTAACGCTGCCGACCGCAACGTCTCGGTGTGGGGCTGGCTGGACATGCAGTGGTTCACCTGGTGTGTGCTGGACGCCTCCCTCAAGACCCAGCTGGGGGTACGCTCCAACCAATGCACCAAAAACCCACCCGTGCACACGTCGTTGTGGCAGACCAGCATCGCCACCAACCTGTCGCTCCCCACCGACTGGAAACCCCCCAACCAACCCATGGACCTGGGTACCTTGGACTTTGTCTTGCGTCAACACATCTTCTGGCTGGGCTGTGTGCGCAGCAAACTACCCCTTCCGTCTGCTGCCCTGCTGGCCAACGACGACGCCGTAAGAGAGGACGAGTGGGCCGCCACCTTCCTGTGCTACATGGCCAGCTACGTCTACCGTGTCCATGCTCCTGCCGCCTGGGAAGCCTTTGTGTGGCGCTGGAACGTGCTGGAACGTCAACTGTTCCGCCTGCGTCTGAGTCGTGCACACCGACACAGAGTGGTGCCCCTGGCGTCCCATATCCTGCGCACCAACCTCAAGAGGTACCGAGGCGTGGCGGCTCCGGTCGTAGGGCAGCGTGGTCTGCACATCCCGGCGTTCAGTGTGCCCTTTGAAACCGTGCCGTACCTGGTGTCCCGTCGTCTGGTGCCCTTGAAGCAGGGACAAGCACTGTTGTCCCCCATGCAGCTGGAAGACTTGGTGGTGCAGAGGTTCCAGCTGGTAGACCCCTTCGGAGACGGACGCCCTCACTACTCCACGTGGGACTTTGCCCAAGACAAACGCTTCGCCGGCCTCAAGCCTCACCTGCAGAAGCTCCAGCTGGCAGTACTGGGCACCTCTCCCTCTGAGTCTACCCCCGAGATTGCCCGTCCGCCTCTACAGAGCGCGCTGCACTTCACCCCCTGCATGGTGGCCATCCACAAGAAGTGGCCTCACTTGCGCTTTGGTCCGCGTCAACTGTACGGCAAGGTCATGTCGCTCCTGAAAGTGTCGTTGCCCTACCTCCAGGGTGTGTGGACTGGGCCGTGGCGCAGACACTACGAGAAGAACGCAGAGTCCGAGTCACGCAGCATCGTGGCCTTTTGGAAGAGCCAGCGCAAGCACGTGGACACCCGCGCGGCACTAGACCCTTCGCATGCCGGCCCTACGTGTCGTCAGATGTGTTCGGCCCACCTGTGCCCCTTTGCCACGGCTACTGACCCACTGGAAGCACAAGACTCGGGACGTGCCCGGTGCAGCATCTCTATCGGGTTGCGCAAGGCCGGAGACATTACACACGTGTTCCACAAGACCACTGTATTGAGGCAAACGTTCAGCAGGCAAGCAGTGGCGGTCGACAAGAAGCACCATCTCGCCGACGAACTGGCCCGTGCACCGCCCACCCGTCCCGTTCCACCCCCTGTGCGCATGATCAAGCGGATGCGTCGCACGGTTACTGTAGACTACGACGTGAACGAGATGGACGAGAAGTCATCGAATGAACGAAAGCATTGAACTGTAGGCCCTGTGTACGTATGGTTGCAGAACACCACCACGTCACGACACTTCTTGGCCACCCGGGTCTTGCACGCCCGCCCTACCGAGCACGGATACACCACAGCACCGTGTACATGTCCGTAATCCACATGGTAACACGGCTGCGCTTGTACGATCTGTGCCGTAGCCGCCACCACGGCCCAACATGCACACCCGTCTACCGACTCCGACGTGCAGGGCGGGCAGTCACTGCTGGCTCGAGCCAACAGGTCGTCCACGAAGTTGCGTTGACACAGACACGGATGTTGCAAAAGCAGCGGCGTAAAACAGCCAGGGTTCTCTGTGGTGGGCCTGAACCGCGTGGCCAGGGTGTAGTTGGCGTGGCATGCACGTGATTGGGTGCAGGCATTCGCCACCAACGACCCCGCTGCCGTGAGATTGAAGCCGATGTGGTTTCCTCCGGCCTTGTGCAGGTTAGCGCAGTGAGTTGGCCATACGGGTGTGGACACCGTAGGTTGGAAGAGGAAGGGGGAAGGGTTAGACGACCTAAACGAGAATCCTTGGTTGCTGACGAACTGTAGGCTGCTGTACACACGAATGGAGTAGTTCAAGTCCAAATGCATGCCAGTGGCTTGGAACGCGAAGAAGTCCGCGTAGTCCAGGGCCCGCGCCGCGTGCCGTGCCACACGTGTCCCGGCCCACCCGCTTGGGTCGACATGGGGCAGGTGGGTAACGGGAGGGTTGACGGCTCGACACGTTGCAGAAGGGTCGACTGCGCTGACTGTGCCCCCGAACAGACGAGGAGGGGTGCTGAGGCTCCAGCCTTGTCGCTTCAGGTCCACAGCCAAGTCGTGGTGGGCGACCCAGTTCAGGAACTCCCAGCCGGTAGCCGCAGACACCGGGTAGCAGTTGTTGAGGTTGCCAAACACCAAGGTACCCTGGCCTTGTGCGTAACGCATACGCCACAGAGTGTGTGTGTCGTCCCGTGCTTCCAACAAGTAGGACGAGTGGTTGTCGCCGTGCACCTCGTACACCACCATCCGTTGGTTGGTGTCCGAGTGGACGAAGCTCCACATCCAGCCCGGCTTGGTCCAGTGGCTGCCTAGGTCGGGCAGAGGAGGCGGTTTGCTGGTGCCGGCCACGATCCCCAGCGCTACACTAACCACCAAGGCCAGCACGAGCAGGCTGTGGCAAGCAAACCGGTGGCGACGACACATATCGCGCACACGGCCGGGCCAGGCGCACGAACACGTAGCAAGCGCTTGCAGGTCCATGAAGTTCTGGAGGATACGCGCCAGGTCAAGGGCGGGCGGTGCTCCGTTGAGAGGCTGGTCTTCCTCCTTGCCATCGACGTACGCGACGATCCCTCGACAGCCGGCGTTATGGCAGGTGTCATCTCCGACATCTTCGAGGTCGGGCATGTCGTTGTCGAGGATGATACTGTCGAGGTCGTAGGAGTCGGTGTCGGGGTTTGGTTCATGGTAAGTGACGTGTACAAGACCTCCAAGAGGGGTGTGGTGGACGGGACAGAGGGGCTCGCTGCCTTGTCGAGTGATGTTAGTGGCGGCAAGGGCGGACACGTGGTCACTGGAGTGCAGGCGGGTGGCGCCTTGACGGAGACGGGAGAGGATGGTGGGGTCAGAGTCGGAGTCACTTCCTCCTGACATCTCTGCTCCGGCATCCGACATGGTGGAGGCGTGCGTTCGTCGTCAGAGTCGTAATCGGCGTCGGCCAGTTGGTGCCACATACACACTGCACCTCTTGTGACCACTGACTCGTCGGCCCCTTGCCTCAGCAGTGCCCCATCTGACTGCTCACCCTCAACTGCATGACGTACCGCGGACCATGGGAGACCGTGAAACAGCTGGAGATGGAGGTGTTTCCTTGGTGCACCTTGCTGGCCATTAACATCAGCACGCTGTGGTTGATCCAGACCTCGCTCAACTTCATCAAACCGGTGTCATGGCGTGCCACTGTGTGTCTCTTCGCCACCTTTGTCACCCACACCACCCCGCCACTGGACTCATGTCCTTTGCGTCCTCCTCCCTTCCGTGTGGAGTCGGCAGGACCCAAGCAGTTCTTGTTGTACGGATTCGCGGCCGTAGGGATCGCCGGGGCACTGGTGCACGGCACCTGGTGGCTGGTGGTGGTGTGTACCCTCTTCACCGCCGTGCGTCACCGTCTCAAGTTGGCGGTGTACACCATGACGCGGAGGATGGAGCGCCAATGGACGGTGCGTCTGACCTTGTGCAGCATGCTGAGCTACCTGACTGCGTTGGGGGCCGGGACCTGGAGCCGTATCATGGTGAGACACGACACACGGGTGTGGCCGCTGTGGGTCTTGGCCGTAGGCTACCCTGTGATGCGACACGGACTGCGTCTGGCCTTGGCGTGTCTGCTGGGCGACCCACTGGGAGAGAGGCACTCGGTACGCATGTTTGTCAGCACCACAGTCGACTTGCCGCTCTACATCGTGATCTACACCCAAGACAGCTTTGACACGCTGTGGTTCATGGTGATGGCGCTGGTCGTGGTAGACGTGGCTGCCACCTTGTGTGAGGTGTGCCCTGATCATTTGTACGGCCGCTCACACATGCCGTGGCTACACTTGGTGGCAGTGGGCATGGTGCTGGTCATGTGGCCTCTGGAGGAACACGGAGAGCACCCCCACACCACCACAGTCACCACTCTGCAACGCCTGTCTCTGGCCCTGTTCTACATCATGGCCGTGTGGTCAGGGCCCGGGGTGGTGATGGCGGTAGTGAAGTGCACCCGTGCCACCTGCCCTCGTACGCAGTGGATCCGTCCACGCCACGCACGAGGCCAGTGGGGACATAACAACGGGTCACCCGAGACAGAGGTGCAGTCGTTGTTGGCGTCTGAGTCGGACTCTGCCTCCACCCTCATGCACACCCCTCACCTGCGCAGGGTGCAGCGTCTGGCACGGCAACATGAAGTAGAAGTTCCCCAGACCAAGGCATCGGTGTCTCGCACCTACCATGTGCTGGCCAGTAGTCTAAGTGTGAGCGGGCTGATGCGTGTGGCGTCGCAGATAGACAGCATTTGCTTTGCCCTGACGGCGTCGGTGCTGGCCACGGCCACACCTGCGTGACGACTCCCAACACATACAATCTTCTTCCCGCACTCAGTGAGCACTTGTTCGTGAAGGTGTCTGCGGCACCATGCACATCCAGTTGTGTTTGTTAACATGCTTTGTCACCTTGGTCCTGTCGGTACGCACCACCAAAATGGAATGCGCGTGCAACGTTATCTTCAAGTTTGCCGCCGAACAGCAATCGTGTGGACTCACAGAGACGGACTCGTATGCCATGTGCATGGACATGAAAGACCAGTGCCAGGGCTTGAACATTACCTGCAACAAGGACGGGGACAATACCTGCGGTCATCCGTGCCGTGATTGTGCAAAGACCGACTTGGCCCTCCCCATCGCACTGTGCATCAACTCCTTCACCATCTCCGGTCTACTGTTATGGATCTCATACAAGGTGTACTATGGCGAGCACCTGGAGTTGGTGCGCAACAAGGCAGAGTAACGATCAATACACGTGTATTCAATGGTTGATGGAGTCAAGAAGCCCATCTTCTAGTTGGTCACGCTTCTTGGAGGTGCAGCGTACGTAGACGCCGTATCCAATCGCGAAGCAGATCAACAGGATCACCAGCGCCAAGGTAAGATGCAGGAGCGTGTTGCTGCAGACGGCAGGGGACGACGGCAGGGAGGGGCAGATCAGCGAAGGGACGAGCAGACAGTTGTTCACGCATTGGTTGTGGTCCACAAAGATCTTGCGGCTGGTGAGAGGGGTGATGTCGACTCCAGGAGACGACGCGATGTTGCCGGACCAGCACCCAAACCTGTCCATCCCATTGATGAAGCTCTTCAGGGCAGCCAAGTTCTCTGCGGCCAGAGCTTCGTGCGGTGCCTGGGTCAGACACAGGTCGCACGTCCGGTTGTATGTACATTCTCCCATGGCCGACAGTACGTGGTCGATGCTTGGGTCCAGCATGCGGCAGCACAGGCTGGTGTCTACAGAGAAGTGGCACGTGGCGCCGTCGGCCTTCATGACCCGGCCCATCAACAGCAAGAAGGCGACCAGATAAAAGAGACCTGGCATGGTTTGCGAGAGAGTTTGATGGCCAAGTCCTTTTTTGGGCGGGAAAGGGTTTTGCGGCCGGGAAAGGGTTTTGTGGGTTAAAAATACAGTGTAGTTTCATTCGTGATCAACAATTATGGTGACATGCAACTACTCACAGTCAGAGTCTGTGTCCGAGTCAATGTCGATGCCTTGTTCCTCAGTGTACAGACGGATCCTCTTGCGACTCTCGGAGTCGATCTTTACCGGCACAAAGGCCAGACGCCTCTTGACGGACCGCTCGGTGTACAACTTACGGCGGAGCTGCTGGTTCTCCTTGATGCGTTGTTGCTCACGATCCACCAAGGCATTGATCACAGTGTCAACGTTGTCCAGGCAGTTGTTGACGTAATCCTCGCGGTCCTTGCGCTCGGACAGGAGTCTGGCAAACATCGTCTGCTGTGCCTCGTCCACCCGCGTGTTGGCGATGTTGAGTTCCTCGACCACGGACACCATGTCTGACATGGCACCCAGCGCAGCACACTTGGGCACCAACTCAGGGCACAGCTCGGTCACGACCACGTCCGGAGGCACCAGGTCGGTGAACTGCATCCGCGTGAGCTCGTCAAAGGTGATCTCCGTCACGATCCTCCCGTTGATGTGGAAGCGACACAGAGATGTAGGAGACAGGCCCAGGGCCACGCGCATGTTGGTGGCAAAGGCGTCGAACGTACCAATGGGGATGTAGCACAGTCGCTTGTCCATCCTCCCCGCACAGGTCACAGTGATGGGGCGGATGCCAGCAGGGATCTTGTACAGGGGCACCACAACCACCTCATCGTCGTCTGCCACCGTGTCGTCATCGTCCACACACTCTGCCTCGGCCACACTGACACTGTCGCTGTCGTACCCAGAGCCTTGAGCCTCCTGCTGGCTGGAGTGGTAGGAGCAGTCCGACTCGTGGTCGCTCTGGATCTCCACAGGGGAGGCAGGGGTGTCCGGCACAAAGTCGTCGTCACCGTCCAAGTCCTCCACATGGGTGATCTCCTCGTCTGTGTTGGAGGCAGGGCATGTGCGAAGACGACGCGACCTGCGCAAAGCACGCGGAGCCACAGACACCTCCTCGTCGTCACTGTCCTCCACGTCGCTGTCTGGGATCACGACGGATGCTCTGCGTGGTGAACGGCGCAGGGTAGGCACACGAGTAGGGAGAGGAGACGGTGCGCGCGACACGTCCGAGTCAGATGCCACAGACATGTCCTCGTCTTCATCCTCCTCCTCCTCGCTCTTGTCGTCGTCAATGGAGCGATCCAAGTCCAGGTCTGCACCAGCCGGAGGAGACGTGAGGTCGTAGTCTTCGCAGGTCACGTGGGCCTTGGACAACATCTCCCGCACAGACGACTCGGGGCTGGAGGGGGAAGACGCCACAGCTGTACGCGCAGCCTTGACTGGGTACACCACAGGGTTGCTCATCTCGGTAGAGGCTTCACCCAGAGCACACGCCTTGCGCTTGGAGCAGACCGGAGTGCTGGCGGCACTGCTGGCGCTGGCGCTGGCAGACCCCACAGACGACACAGTGATGTCCTCGTCCTTGACAAAGAGCGACAAAACCTCGTGGAAGTCAGTGACGGGACGTACCCGCTCGGGGTGATGAGCGATCGCATCCATGCACGTGTACTGCCCGTCCGCCACTTCACACAACAGAGGCGCCACGTCCGTGTTGGACATGGACTTCACCGTGGCAGGGCGTCGCTTGTAGCGCAGAGTCCCAGGGTTGCTGAACGGAACGATTGCACTCCATGCCTGCGTGCCCGCCCACACGTCTCCGACCCGATGGAGCACCCTGTGGTTGTGGCTCACCGCCATGTCCATCCCTCGCAAGGGCACACCCCACGAAGGCATACCGACCAGTTGGCGTTGAGTAGGCAGCTTCTTGTGTGCCTTCTTGTATCCACCCTGCTCACGGTGACGAGAGGTACAGGTCTTCTTCTTGCCGTGCTCGGTGATCACCAGGCTCCGGGCCGTGCCCGCCACACGTTGAAGGCGCGGAGACACCAGGAGACACGTACCCTGGTCGTCGCGCAGGAACGGCATGAGGTCTGCCTGGTGCACAGGAGACACGTCTGCCACCACACGCTTGTCCAGAGACGCGTAGGAGGTGTAGATGTCCATCACGCACAGCGTCAGGGCACGCATCATGTTGAGGTGCTTCATGGGTATCGGGCAGTACTTGCGGGGGACAATCACCTCCACGTACTTGTGGCCAGAGATCCAGCCGCCTTGTGCAGAGGGAACACTGTAGGGGTCGCCTGCAGAAGGGGTGAAGGTCACGATCTGCTGCTTCCACCCGGGCACAGACACCAAGTTGGTGTTGGTCGTCACGTTGATGTAGTCGGTGTGACGACGCAGGTCATCCACGGTACGTTGAGGCCCGCCCTGGTTGCGGCGGCCCACAAGGATGGGCAGCACGGTCCAGCTGAGTAGGAAACATACCTCACGCAGGAGCTGTTCTTCGGGGAACATGGCGTGCCAGAACAAACGCTCGCCGTCCTCACGGGAGGCGAAGGGAGACGGGCTCCGGCCCATACGGGGTACGAAGGGCTCACTACACAAGACCACCACGTTGAGGGAGTCGGGGTAGAAGGCGCACAACACCACATTGCAGTGGGTAGACACACCCACCGCCTTGAGTACCGCGATCTTGGTGGCCCAGACCCCCTCGTCAGCAGCATTGGCACACACCATGGCAGACCAGTCGGGTCCTGCACGCAGTCGAGCCTTGATGTCGTACCCCAGACGAGCCCGAAGGACCCTGTCCTGAGGGCTGTTCACCCACACTTGGGCAACGCTGTGGTCCACCTTGGTCTCCACAGGCATGCACACAGGCACAGACTTGGGGGGGATGGACGCAGGCGAACCCAGGAAGGGGTTGACGTTGGGCTCGCGCAGCTGAGGCACAAGCATGGTGTCCTGGCTCGGGGGGTCGGACAGCAGCACCAGGGGAGTGCCCAGGGCGGGCCCATCCATGGCAGGGAAGGTGTATTCACCTAGATCTTGGTCAAACACCGCGTCCAACAGGTTGTCGCCCATAGGAGTGGAGAGAATCCCTCCGTCAGACGGGTTCATCCCCGTAAAGTCCGCACCGATCAAGTCGTCCACCAAGTTACCAAATCCCTGCACACACATGAACAGTCAGCCACAGCTCCCTTTGCGTCGCGTCCAGAGCTCCTGGCACTCACCATAGCAAAAGACATAGTTTCGGGGTTTGGGATATTTCGGATATTTCGGGATTTACTGAAAATTTGGACTTTGACTTTTGGAATTATGAACCAAAAGCCAAGTCGTCGACCACCAAGTCGACTCAAGAATGGGAAAATTTGGACGACCACCGGAATATATCAGGATGGCCAAAATTTGGACGACCCTCCCCGATCATCCTCTTGGCCATTTTTTTGACACCACACCAAAAAGTCACAAAGAGGTGGAAAACACCGGACACAACCAGTTGAACTTTTTGTTTTCTTGGGTGGGGTGCACTTCAAACTTTTGAGAATCTTGATAAATTCCGGTGGTCGTCCAAATTTTGTCAATCCTGAGTCGACTTGGTGGTCTTCGACTTGAACTTTTCGTCACAATTCCAAAAGTCAAAGTCCAAAAATACTTCAAGTCTAAAAAGTTCACCATGAAGCGAGCAGCCGAAGAGATGGGTGCGGTGCACAACGAACGTGTGCGCAAGGCGGTGTGCCCCAACGAACTCCATGACGACGTCGCAGGGATCGCGAGTCGTTCCTTGAACACCTTCAAGGTTACGTTGGTTCGAGCCCCCCGTGAAATCGACTCCATCCACATGACGGCCCGGGAGTACTACATCAACGCAGAGTTTGCGAGTTTGGTACGCAGAGGGGACATCTACAGGAACGAAGACTGGGAGAGCCTGGGCGGATCCACGGTACGTCGCTCGGTACGTCTTTGTGTGCAGCCTTCTGTGTAGAGGGACACGCACTGACACACGACACTTGTATGCATACACAGACCACGTTGTCCGACGTGTTCACCCCTGGTCTACCAACTGGAGGCATGTGTGACCCGGACATGGCTGGAATACAGACCCTCATCAACCCCTCCACGACCTTCACGTACAGGTCCCGCGCAGTGAACCGGTACGCTAACCTCACCCACGCCTTCCCTCCTGTGGCCACCCGCCCAGGCTTCAACTTGTATGCGTCCTACACCCCGCCGACTGCGGCCCATCCACGTCTCACCCACACCCGCCTGGACCTGCACTGGCTGCGCATGGACGTGAGCGACTTCCTGTCACGCGCTGTGTTCGACACCGACGACACGTACACCTCGTACAACGTGGCGGTCAATGCCATCACGGTGGGGATCTACAAGGCGTGTCTGGCCCGTGTCGCTTCCAGTATGCACTGCCGGGGAGACCTGAACAAGTTGCTACGGGATGACGCAGATGGCATATCGGTCTTTGCCCACGCCCTTCTGCCCGCGGTGTGTCTGCCTGGCATGGATGTCGACGTCAACACAGACGTCATCACGGTCCGTGAACCCCTGACCTCACTTGAATCCTTCTCGTTTGTCTTCGGGCCACCCAAGGATGACGACCCCTCCATGTTGCCTGGCATGCGCAAGAGGTACACCGTCCCCCGGATCCGCCACATGGTCACACACATTGCGCTAGGCAGATGCCACGACCTGGAGGAGGTGTACACGTACATGTGCCAAGGGAAGGGCACCCCCACCATTGCCTTGGCCACGCCCAGCTCGGCGACCGGTCCCCTGGGCGACCAGTCCAGTACAGTGATCATTGACATGCTGTTCGCCAACACTCAACTGCACGAGATGGGGTTGATCACCACGGCTGACCTGTGCCCCCACGACCCAGGCGTGGTCTTCATAGACTGTCGACTGTCCTATGCGTCTGTCGGCCTCGTTGACTACGTGCTCTACGTCAAGTACGTCACCATCAAAGGCATATGCTTTGACCAAGGCACTCAGTGTATCCTGATGACCGTGTCCATGGACCTGGCAGCGGTGGCGTTCGAGCGGAAAGGGCAGCACATCCAACTACACGACGAAGTGTACGACAGGGTCGTCTACCGTGACACCCTCGTTACCGTGAACGTGACCTACGTCCTCAACCGACGGGTGCCGGTACACACGTCCATGGCCACCGACTGCCGCCGGTACAAGCAACACGAGTTGGGTCACCACAAGACTCTCTTTGCGTGGAAGCAGTATGGCTTGTCCATCAAAACACACGACCTGCCCTTCCCTCCCTACAACAACCCAGGCATGGTCACGAGTCGGTTCGAGACCGAGGTCCGGGATTTTGTGACCTGTGACGGCGGAGGCATGGGCTGGTTCATTGTACGCTCTGTGGCCCACCGCATTGGGACACAGAACTTGTTGGAGAGTTCCATGGACCAAGTCACTGACCCGCACACACGCAAAACACACACCTTCCCCGCTGACATCCACAACCTTATCCTGTCGTACGTGTAGTTTTAACGCGAATACACTGTTCCCTTCGTAGTTGGAATCATTGCTTCTGTAAGTAGTTGTATTTGAGTCCGTGCTGTATCTCCCTGTGCACGTAGCCATGGCCTTCAGCACGTCCAATGACATGACAGGCGGCTACCCGTTCGGCGGCTTGGCCAGCGGTCCGCCCGGCCCTACCCAGGGCCATGTGTTCCCTTCCATGCCCAGTGCCAGCGGGGTGCCCTCTGAGAACTCCATGGAAACAGACGACATCGGACAGCAGCACAACCTGGGACGGCTGCGGGTGGCACACACCTACAACGTCATCCTCAACAAGAAGAATGCGTACCCTGCCACCGAAGACATGGGCCCCAACCAGTTGGTGTTCTGCTACCGCCACAAGACCTGTGACAAGTTCACCCCGGGCTTTACCCAGTTCAGGTCCGTGTCCGCCATGAACAAGTACATGATCTCTTCGCAAGGCCGCCGCCACTACGGCAACGCCAAGTTCGCGTCGGTCGTCATGGAGGACTGGGCCTTCCTGGGGTGCCAACAAACCGACACCAACCGCTACACCAACCAGATGGACGCCGCCGTCACGGTGCATGTGGCCCATCGATGCCGCACACCCAACATCTGGCTGATCAACGGCAACGTGGGACAAGGCGACCTGTTGTGGCTGCTGCTGCGACGCAAGGAGTTCGCCTCCGACACCCAGTCGGGACTGGACAGCATGCGAATCAACTCCATGACCGGGGTGCAAGAAGGCAAGCAACGCGAGGTCAAGAGTCAGAACAGCTACGCGGCCGTGGCCATGGGTGTGGCACAGCCGGCAACCCCTACACCCGACCTCTATTGGGTGTACGAGCCCTTTGTCACCCGAAAGAACGAAGCCCCGCCCCATCAGCTGCTGGGATCAGTGGGCGAGGGTTGGTTCGGCGCACCCTTGTTGGTGGGCACAGCCTCCGACCTCTACGGACAGCCCGACCCTAGCCGCTACCGGGCCGCGGCCCTACAGGCCGTCTTCCCCAAGTCCAAGTCCTTCAAGGAACCCCTCTACCGTTTGCCCGAAGTCGAGGTCATGCTAGGGGTCAAGTGATGTACATTCATTCATTTCCCGTGGTAATGCATGAAAAAGCTTTTGGCAATCGCCATTGACCTGTTCAACACGTCCAGTGACGTGTCGCGGGCCCACACGGTCCCGGCGGTTTGTGCAATAAACATGAGTTGTGCCCCTACCCACATGGCCAGGTTCTCCCGCACGTTAGGCCTGGTGATCAGCTCCACAAACAGCAGCTCCCCTGATTCACGTGACGTCTGGGTGCGGACAAACAGCAAGGCGTTGGTCATGGCGCCCAGGATACTGTCCTCAAAGTAGGGCGTCAGGCGGTCAATGGAGATCATGTGGTCTCGGGCCGCCCCTCCGTCAGCCGTGCGCTTGAACGTGTCTGCCCGGGTCGCCGCATCAGGGTCGGGCACACGCTGAAACTGCTCCACGGTGTGGTTGCTCTGTGCCGCCACCAGCCGGGCGAACGAGGTGAACTCACGCACAAACAAGGGCGGGCCTTGGGCCATTTGAGCGGCCTGGTACGTGCCGGTGGGGAAGGGGAACACCAGCTCGTCCTCTGCGTCCATGGGTACAGGCCGGGCCGGAGCAATCCGCATGCGTGGGGCCCCGCCTCGACGTACCCGGTACAGTTCCAACGTGACCTGGCGCAAGTCTTCGTAGTTCAACCCGCTCAGTACCGGGGCGGCGTACGCAGCCACCTCCTCTAGCCGAGCCCGGTCCTCTTGCTGGAGTTGCTCGCCTCGGGACCCGGGGATAAACCGTGCGACTTGAGGGGGCCGGTTCACGTCGGACTCCTCTGCCTCGTCCACCCTGTGCAGCTCCTCCTGGGTCCCGCGCCCAAAGGGTTGTACAGCAGGGTCGTCGTCTCCTCTGCGTCGAGAGGGTGCGGCCCGGACAAAGGGCCGAGACTTGAGCTCGCGCGCGAACAAGGCCAAGTTGCGGTCCACTTTTTTGCGCCACTCGTCTAGGCGGAGCTTGGACACGCCAGGGTTCTCCCCGAACTCGGGGGGCCCTAGTTTCCTTTTGCTCCTGGCCACACGTGCCGCGGCCATGGTAGATACATCTCTACACACCAAGGCATCCGTGTGTACAAGCATCTGTTTAATTTCCGTCCGCAATGTGCTGGATCAAACGGGACACGTGAGGGTGCAACAACGCTTGCTGCATGGGGTTGTGTACGTAGCGAGGCAGCGGCACCCGGGCCAGCATGTTCTCAAAACTGTGTTCGCAACTCTTCAAAAAGGTGGCGGTGCGCAGGATGGCCTGGGCCTCCAGGTGCACGTGTCCGGCGGGCATGCGTGTCTTGTGTTTCCTGCGCTTGACTGGCGTCGCCACCACAGGAGCCGGCGCGATGTATTCGTTGACTTGGTCCAAAGGCGGCACCACCACGGCTACGTCACTGGACATGGGCGGCACCAGCTTCTCCAGGGTGTCCATGCAGTCGGTCTCCTCCTCACACACGCCCTTCTTGAGGTCGTTCCACCTCTGCGCGGCGTCAGCACTGGCGTGGGTGACCCACCCCACGTATTGTTTGATCAGACCTTTGGTGTCTTCGTGTGGCTGCAGTCCCCCGGCCGTGAGGACCGCGTGCAAGTTCCACTTCATGTGGTCGGGGTCCACCCCTCCCAGTTCAGCCGAGGCAAACTCGCGTCGTTTCTTGTCCAGTGAAGACATCACCGCGTCGCTATACAGTTAAGGTATCAGGCATACATGTATACTCCGGGTCTCCTTGTATGCGAGTGCATGGACGGAGAGAGCTTGAACTACGACGACCAATGCGCCGGGACCGCCGGCTTTGACAAACGTGTGTCCCACTCCTTCACGGTTGCCCCCCCTTCGCAACGGCACCGCCTGGTGGTGACCCAGCACACCAAGCACGCCCACCACCACGCCCATCACCACCACAAACACCCCAAGCACGCCATGAACACGCTACCTGTCGACTCCGAAGACTCTACAGCTCCCCTCACCGGCGGGCAAGACGATCGCTACAACGCCAAGGGCCGGGTGTACGCGTCCGAACCCCTGGAACGCATGCACGGCAGGTCCAGTGACCACTCCACCCGCATGGACCAAGCCCCCTTTGCCAAGGGCGAACGTGTGGTGCCCATTGCCTGCTGCGGGCTGCTGCTGGTGTTTGTCATGACGGCCACCGTGGCCACCATCGCGGTGTTCCTGGCCCAAGACAGCCACGCCATGGCCGAGCTCAACGTCCGGCTGACTGCGTACCTGGACACCTTCGACAAGAGCGGCACCATGCAGAACCTCAAACAAATCAACGTGGACTACGAACAGCGCCTGAGAGAGACCATCTTGCAAGCCTCCGACTCCGTACGCAAGGCCAACCTGCTCGTCAGCGACATCGTCACCACTACCAACCACGCCGGACTGGTGCAAGAGATACGTGAGTTTGCAGTGGAGTACCGTCAATGGATGGCACGCATCGACCACTTGCTCAACCACACGGCGTTGCACCTCAACATCAACTTGTAGTGCGCCAGAAATGAGTTGAAATAGATGGTCGTAATATTTGGTACATCACTGCAATACTATTCGGCCCGAAAAAGTGCGAGCGGTCAGAACCGGACAAGCGCACGTGCCAACTTCCGACTGACGAAAATTTAGGCATCGCTGCACACCCCGTGGCACGACACGACACGACCATGGTACGGAACATGCCAGATCCTACACCAGCGAGAGACATGTGATCCCCTCTGCCGTCCTCTGTTACAGGAATCCAGAGACTTTCTGGACAACATGCGTGTGTGGGATTTCAGCCCGTTGAACCCGGTAGGGGATGAATGGGCGATGGAGTTTCCGATGGGGGACACGCTCTTCGACCAAGTTCAGGACATGCACACCTACCCCCTCCCTGGCGACGACAACCTGGTCGATCTCCTGGTCGCCGATGATGGCCGTGGACAGGTGGCAGCGTTAACAGCGCCCCTTGCCGCAACGTCAACCCGGCGCATAGTATCGCCGCTGTATGCGCCCCCGGACCCGTGTGCAACTGTGCCTGCGTGCATGCCTGTGGCCAAGATCTTCCCACAGCCTCCATCCGTGTCGCCGCGCGCCATCCAGCCCGGGGGGGGCTGCGACCTGAAGGTGTCCCCTGAAGCGTCTCTGGACACCGATGCGTCCACGCTCCCGCGTCCTGTGCGTCGTTCATCCAGGCTTCTCGCGTCGCGCATTGTGCGTGAATTGGCCGGCACTGAGTCAGACATGGTGGTGGTGGACGACATCGACGCAGACGACGACGACTTCGTGCCCGAAGAGGACAAGTGCTTGACCAACACCCCCTCCATGGAGGTGGTAGTGGAGCCCCACGAGACCGTGGCCGCGGGCGACGGGCTGCTCGACACGCGGCTGGACGACATGTACCGGTCTGTGTTCCGCCAGTTCAGCACCGAGCATAAGGCGCAGGCCGGCCTCGTGGATCGATGCCTGGAATTCCTGGCACTGAGCGATTTCGAGGCTCGGTGCCAGATGGAAGAGCGTGCTCCGCAACCCCAGCCACAGACCGACTTCGCGGCCCGGTGCCTAGTCGAGTATCGTGCTCCGCAGCCCCCGCGGGTGCGGATGCGTACGGAGGCAGACGACATAGAGATCGACACTGACACCGAGTCTGAGTAGTTGGATTTATGAACGTCAATCAATTAGATCTAATACAAGTCTGCAGCGGCTGGGTCGGCCCGAAATCGCTTTTGCGCGCGCTGGATGATTTCCTTTGCCATCTCGCCTACACACTCACGTATTCCGTGCATGGCCTGCTCGTCGTGAGTGGCTTGTGTTCGGAGCAGGGCGTCGCGTGTCCTTTCCAGAACCTTCCGTTGACGGTCGTTCTCGTCGAGGTCTCCTAGAACGACCTTTAGATCGTCCTCGACGCGCTTCCGGGCTTTGTGCATTTTGGGAACCATCGTTGCACGATACCGCTGGTACGCCAGCTCCTCGAACGTATCCATTGCACTGCGTGTCTTGCTTGCCAAGGGAGGCGTCCGCACGTTGGGAGTTGCAGCGGATGTCTTGGGGTTGCTGGACGAAGAGGATGCAGAGGCCGGTGCCTTGGGACCGCTGGGCACAGGGGGCGCGACGGCTGCTGCTGCGGCGTGCTCCCGTACCTTGATGGTTGGTATATCCTGGGTGAGGTTGACCACGTGCGCCTTCATATGTTCGGTGGCGGGCGCCCGGGATGCAGCCTCAGGTACCGCGGCTGGCGCGGGGTCCTTCTCGTCCTGGTCGTCCTCGCTCCTGTTCTGGTCGTCGTCTTCGCCTCGGCTGCGGACAAATGCACGGTTGTCTTCGGTGTCGTCTTCGGTATGTTCGTCGCTGTCTCCTTCGCTGTCTTCGTCCTCCTCGTCCTCCTCGTCGTCGTAGTCGTCGCTGTCTGTGCGCCCAGACACTGACCGTGCCGTGACACGTTCACCTCCATCTTTGCAATGGTTGCAGCGTTGCTTCTCGTATCGCAGTCCACGCAGATAGCGCACATCGCTCGCGCACCTGCACATCAAACCATGTCATGCACGGCTCACTGCGCGCCACACAAGCAGCAACTCACTTGGCGCAAACGACCACGCGACACTCGACACACATCCGGCCGTTCACAGCCAGTAGGTCCTGGCCTGACCACACAAGTTTTGTGCAACACACGACACAGTCGAGCAGCCAGCCTCTGTCCACCCGCGGAGGACACGCGTTGCGCACTTTCAAGCATTCCTGTACGCAAAGATCACCACACCTGATGACATGCACACCTCCACACCGCGCATCCACCTGGCAAATCGAGATCCCCGGGACACCGGGCAGTTTGTGGTGGGTGGTGAGCGGGTGCGCACCTTGGGTGCGGCAGACCGCACAAGTCATGACGACACGCCTGCACGGTGAAGGGTGGTGTCAGGAGACGTGCACACACACAACAACAAGGTGGCGTACGGCATCTTCCCAGAGGTTGCGCGGTTTCCGCGGATACCACACATAAACCTATCCCACACAAAATCCCGAACGGACACGGACGGGCACACGGGCTGCAGCGCCTCGGCCGATCAGGTCATGCCAATCGCGACAACCAGAGTTCCAAGTCACGGGTTGTGTGGGTGCCGCTGGGGGTCTCGATCCGATCTAATCTTGCCACCATGTCTTTCTGTTCCATGACTCCTCTGCCCTACGTCCGCCCTCTCTCCCCCTTTGGCACCGCGTCCGAAGTCGCCGTCACCCATATCGTGGGCCGCACCACCTCCATCCTGGAACGCATGTCCTTCCACCTGGACGGGTCCAAGCCCATTGACCGGTCTTTGGCACTGACACTGATCAACCACGTGATGGGACTGAGTGACTTGTCGAAATCCCTGTGTGTGGACGGGGCCACAGACGACGACTTGCCGGCTGAAGACCTTACCTGGAGACTGATCATCATGGGCCTCAACAACATGGCGTCCATGCTGGCGCAAATCGGCATAGGCACCGTGTTCCCCTCTCAAATGCAGCCGCGCTGGTCCACCCCTGAACTCTCTTCGTCTTCGTCCTCGCCCGAGGGCTCCGTGTCCGAACACTTGTAACCTTTGATTCGATAAACCACATGCCTTCACCTCTTACCATTGCATCCACCATGGGTTCGTGTGACAGCTGCCTCGTGGACGACGCGGTACGGGTGGAGCGGGTGCAGGGCAAATCCAATGAGCTGTTGGGCAACACCTTGAAGGTGCAGCAACGCACCCTGGAGGCGGCACTTGGGACCTTGCAGAAGACCGAACTGGCCGTGAAGCGCCTGCGGATCAAGGCCAGAGAGTTGAACAAGGGCCCCACCCAGTCGATGAAGGTGGCGATGCAGCGCGAACTGGTCAAACGTAGGCAAGCAGACCGGGCGGTGAAGGCCAGCCAGGCCAACATCTCCCGCACCCACGGCATGATGAACATGGTCACCAAGCTCGGGGACGCCCATACCACAGCGCAACTGCAGAAGGACTTGCAGAAGAACTTCAAGAAACTCAAGCTGGACCCAGAGAGGTTAGAGAAGTTGATGGAGACCGGGGGCGACATCAACGACAGCATCGAGGAGGTGGCCAGCATTGCAGACCAGTTCACGGGCGGAGACAACGTGGACGCCGAGGTGGAAGAAGAGATGGAGAGCATCTGGAACATGGACGGCGACGACGAGTTGTCCACCAACGAAGAGGTGAACTACGACCTGAGCAAGACTATGCCCGACGGACCCTTGGAGGATCTGGAGGAAGAGGAGAACGGGACGGGGATGTCACACCTGGGCAAGCGAGGACTCGTCAAGAACCCCAGCATCAAGGAACAGGTGCATATAGGCCAAGGGTACCGCCAGCTGAGCCACGCCGAGCAGTTGCTGAACCAAACCACCAATCTGGAAGACGTCAACTTGAAGGTTTTGGTCAACACCGAATGAACTTGACGTGAACCCCCTGTACACATTTGAATTTACGAAAGTATTTCTCAAGTCTTCCGCGAAGTATTTCCTAAGTATTCGACAAGTATTCCTTCGAGAGACTTGAGAAATACTTGTTGAATACTTGAGAAATACTTGTCAAATACTTTGTACCGAGATTCTGCTGAAGTCCGATCGAGAGGGGGGGTAGGGTCTTGTTCCCCCCTAACCGACCGGTGCCTTTTCGGTGAATAAATAGGTTCACCTTTTGTGACAGCAATCAATTAACCGAGATGTCAGGAACCGTGAAACCTATAAGGTGGGGTTTTATGATATAGTCGGTAGATGATTGACTGGTACTATGCACAGTAGGACTAGTCCATCCTGGATTAATACCCAAACTATACCCCGGGGATAAACCTATTTACCGTTTGAGAACATAGTCCCGAAAATACACCGATCGGTTAGGGGGGAACAAGACCCTACCCCCCCTCTCTATTGGACTTCATGAGAATCTCGGTACAAAGTATTTGACAAGTATTTCTCAAGTATTCAACAAGTATTTCTCAAGTCTCTCGAAGGAATACTTGTCGAATACTTGAGAAATACTTGGTGGAAACCTTACAAAAACTTCAGCTCGACTCGCAACACTACGAAGTGCGAACCTCCTCAGGATGAACGCAGAGAAAAGGGGGTGCACAGGAGACTTGGGAAATTTCTCAAAAACCTTTAGTTCACGTAACTTTGCACCAGATCACACAACACACTGGGCAGACGACGGTTGTGAAACAGCGCCTGACGCGTGACCTGTGCGGCCGACATGCCTGCGGCGGTAGTGGTAAGGGCCATCCAAGGCAGGGTGTGTGCCTGGGCACAGAACGCCCGCACAGTCTCCGAGCACACGCATATGACGCGCGCCTCACTTCGTGTGTCGTCAACCTCCAGGTCTGGAGAGAACACACACTTCACCGGTCGTTCGTGATAAGACGGGGCGGTGTACCAAGTGAAACAGTCCTTCTTGTCGCGCGGCTGGTACACGGTCAACGTGAGCTCTCCTCCCCCTGGGTTGCGGGAGTAGACGTCTCCCGCCAGCGACCAAGGCAGGTCGTACACGGCAACGTGTGTGCACCGTACGGTACCTCCTGGATTGGCGTAATTGCTGTCTGGGCCGATGACAAAGTCCACCACAAGTTCCAGTGTCAGGGTCATGGACATGATACAGGGGTCGTACGCCAGAAGCAGCACCCTCAGCGAGTGCAGATGGATCAACGTACTGCATCCCGCCACGAGTCCGTCAGGGTAGCCGACCGGAGCCAGGTCCATCATGTCGGGGTCGAGGGACACGGGGCCCGGGTCGCGCGGGCACAGGTCGGCGGTGTTGATCAAGGGAAACGCACTGTCTTCCTGGTGCAGTATGTCGTATATGAGTAGCGCCGCGCGTACCCGGTTTGTGTGACCTCTGAACCCGGGCCGGGCCTTTTCAGACTCGAAGAATACCGGGGGAGGCAGTCGGTCGTGGTCTTCGCAGAAATGTGCGTACACTTGCTTGAGGGCAGTGACGCGCTGGTTGGCGATGCGGGCCAGGGAATGGGGGATGACAGGGGCCAGGGTGCGATGGAAACGACGAAGTACACACTCCAGTGCACACTCGTCACCAAACAACACGAACTCGGCGGCGTGCTCCACGCCGAGCAGCTCCGAGAAGGTCCATGGGACGAGGTCCACGGACCGTGGCAAGAATACGGGAGGCAGCGCGAACAACTCCTCTGCGGCAAACGTCGAGCACGCCTTGTGGAATTGGACGTGGTAGTTGGCGAGGGGGTCGAAGTACACGACACTCCTCCCGCCGTTGCCCACGGACAGGCGGCACCCCAACTTGACCATGTCGTGGTACAGTCCCACGGTCATCATGCGAGACAACATGGACATCATCGCGGTAGGTTCGGAACACTGGAACGCAGACACTAGTGATGTGACGTCGGCACTGTACCAGTCGAGGTCCCGCTCGGTAAAGGTTGTGAGGGGCAGGGGAAGGGTGTGGATGGAGCCGACCAGCACAGGAGCCTGTCCATGCAGAGAACGACGCGAGAGGTGCATGAGGTCGTTCCCGGCCAGGTTAGACGCGGACGCGTTTGGGGCACGGTAATTATGGTCGAGTTTGTCGAGTCGACCCCAGTACGTGTCCATGGACAGCGAGGAAATGCCGTCGGGGCGTCGTCGTGTCCGACCTTGAGCCTTCCATTCACGAGACCCTTCCACGCCTGTGGTGAACAGCCCGCCGCAACGCACAGGGGATGCCATGAAGTCGCGTACATCGCCGAGAATGGTTACTTGGGCTGTGCTGGCACGTCCGGGTAAACAAAGCACCATGATCTTGGCACGCTGACGTGCGTCCAGGCACCCGAAGTCGACAGGGGCCTGGTCGATGAGGTACTGGACAGTGGGGGTGATGGCGTACGTTTGGCGGAGCCCTCGGGTCCCGCCCACGGGGTCCAGGTCGGCGAAGGACATACGTGACGGGGCATGACGCTTGGGCTGTATCTCGGGAGGCATACGAGACGACGCGGCCTGGCTGCGATGAGGCGGAGTGTAGGGCAGGACCTTGCGCTTGCGCGTGGAGAGGTCATCAGGGTCCATGGCACTTGACATTGTGTGGCAGAGTTGGTTCAGGGAATCGACGGAGAAATGTCGACACCCAACTGAGTCGACATTTGTGGAAACTAGTCGGAGGTTTAATACAAATAATCTGTCACAACCTCTGACAGGGCACGGGGGAACGCAGCCCGGCGCTCCAACATGGCGCGGGTCCCGGCCACGAACCGGTGCTGATGGGCCAGTTTGCGCACCACGTACCAGGGTAGGTCCTTGATCTGGGTGACCATCTGTCCCGCGGCACACTCCAAGGTGGCTATGTATATATCAGAATCGTGTACGCCTCGGACCTTGCCCTGAAAGCCCGTGGCGAGCGATCTGGTTGTATGTTCGCTCCAGTGCAGCGCGTGTGCGTGATGGACGGCATGGGTGGGGCGGTGGAGGGTGTACTCTGCGATGACGTCCACAATACGCGCTTCGGACGGAGGCTTCATCTGCTTAGGCGAGTCCACCGCAAGGGGGTAGATGAGTGTCGTCAGGCCGAGACGCATGGTCAGGATCCCGTGGCCGGCGTGATAGTCCAGGCTGAGGAGGGCAATGTCACGGACCCAAGTCCGGTAGACGGGGGTGGTGCAGGTCATGCAGCAGGACATGTGGAGAGGGCACACGTCGGCTGAGGTCGCGGCGTTCACCACCCGTTCCACATCTCCTGGTCCCAGACCACGCAGTGCCTCGGACAAATAGTCAAACTGGCGTCCGTACCTCCAGCTGCCGCCCCAGCTGCCGTCCGGTACAGTAACTTTGCATGACTGGGGGTTCTCGTGAGGGGTGTCCATACGCAGGGTTGAGGCGGGGGCAGGGTCATAGGTAATGTGGAACGAATCGTACAACTCCTTCAGGTCGGCGACGCGTTCGTGTGCGATGGTGATGGCCATATTCCATAGGGCCGGGACGATGATCGTGCGCAGCGCGTTGTCGAGAGGTTCGGCAGCTGCGACGCTCCTCCCTTGCGTGAAGT
The DNA here is from genome assembly GCA_016763735.1 of Nitrospinaceae bacterium. Taxonomy (GTDB): domain Bacteria; phylum Nitrospinota; class Nitrospinia; order Nitrospinales; family VA-1; genus UBA8687. The sequence continues at coordinate 44,487 of JAESTE010000006.1, forward strand.
CTTCGGCTTCGCGGCGACTCAATTTGCACGGAATACCACGTGGTTTCACACAGTCCAGAGTATCGGGTGGAGGCGGGTAAGAGAGATGGTATGCGTCAAAGGGGACGTGTGCCCACCCGCCTCCACCCGTGCAGGGATCTTTACCGCGTGCAACCCATTGTTGGCTGAGTCCCAACGCCATCATGCGTACGGTGCTCTTGAAGACAATACTGTAGGAGTGCAGGTCGCGGTTCCTCTGGGGGGACACAAGGAAGGTCCAGTCGAGCAACGTCTTGTCTATCCAACGCAGATCCTTAGAGGTTCGGGTGGACTCGGGCATGGTGTGAGTGGTACGAAAGGGGAGTACGACCACGTCCATCAGCTGACGAGCGGCCGCGTGCTGTGTCAGGCGTGAAATCTTGAGGTCGGCCTCGAGGAACACCGTGGAGTAGCCAATGGTAGGGACAATGTTCAGAAGAAACGGTTCCTCGTTGCGTCGGGCGGCGGACTTGGTCTCGTCCATCAACCTCTGGCGGGAGTGCCGGGTCGTTTCCAAGTATTCAGAGGTCGTGGCCATCCTGGGGCGTTTCACTGGAGTCGACGACGAGGCAGCAGCAGACATGAGTCGACAGCAGGTCAAGTGAACGTTTGGGATAATTTTACATAAAACATCGACTCAAGTCGACACCCGAGTCGACTCCTAACACAAGTCGACATTGGTCAACAAAGGCCCTTCCGTGGGCTCCATGGTCTTGACCACCGAAGAGGTCAGGATACCCAGAGACTCGAGTGCGTCCCCTGTCCAGTCTACCGGGGGCAGGTCGTCGAAGTGGGCCGGGAACCCCAGGTGGGCGTCCCAGTCCATCACATGGCCCACAGGCAAGGGGGTGTCAAGTGTGGAGTACGACAGAGGCATGCACTTGTTCTCGGTCATGAACGCGTCGATTATGGGCAGAAGCACCGACAGCTGGCGTCCAATGACCACCACTGAACTGCGCGACATGTCTTCACACTTATGACGCCACTCTGCGAACGCCTGGGCCGCCTCGTCTCGATGCACGGCATGTTGCGTGAGCTTGGTCCAGAACGCAGGACGTTTGGCCCACGACGAGGCCAGGTCGCCCTTGCGCACGTGACGGATGTTGCAGCCTTGCAGGGACACAGAGAAGGTAGAGATTGACTCCTTCTTGAGCCAGGCCTCTTGTCCGAAGCAGGTGGCACGGAGAGAGCGCAACTGCTGCGTGCCCTCCGGTGCCGTCACGAGGTACGACAGGTTGGCCGACACACACATGAACACGGGACGAGACGTGGTCCAGTTCTGACGGTGCAAGGCAAACCCAAAGATGTCCGCAGCCTTCTTGAGCACTTTGTTGGTGGCGACCGTGGTGTTCGTGGGCATCAGGGCGGGCATGTCGTCCGCTAACGATGGGTCTTCGTCGGGAGGGATGTCGGGCAAGATGTCCTTGTTGGGAAAGAACAGAGTCTCTTGCTGTACAACATACATTTAATCAGTGAACGTGCGAGTCGTATCGTCGGTTCTTGGTGCGTTTCACAGTGCGCAAGTTGGGGTCGGTAACAGTCTCAGCAGGGCGTTTGCGCACCTGGGGATTGAACGCGTCGCGCTCGAACTCGTCCTCCTCTTCCACCTCCTCCTTGGACTTGTTGTAGTCATGGGTCTTGCGACGTGCCACGGGTTTGGGTACCTTGCCGTTGGCGGGGGCGTACGACGCGGCACGCTTGTAGTCAGGGCGGGCACCCAGCATACTCGCGTTGGGAGGGAACAGAGGGGTGCTGGCCGGCGCAGTGAGACCCGGTGCCGCGGCCCGGGGCGGTGCAGACAAGGGGTGCACCATGACAGCGTTGCGGGTGAAGGCGTCGAACGTCATGTCGAAGCGCTTGGGGTCGTTCCATTCCAAGGTCCAATACTGCAGGTTGAAGCAGATGGCGTTGTAGGCTTTGCGCAACATCTCGCTGCGGGGTACACCCGGACGCAGACCTTTGTGTTCGCTGGTCTCCCACAGCCGCTCCAGCGACGCCAAGACCAGTCGTCTGCCACTCTTCTCGCTGCTGTCGGGGACGGACGTGTTGTACCCCCACTTCTTGCCGTACACAAAGCGCACGATGTTGACGAAGCGGCTGATGGAGACCTGGATGTTGCCGAGTCGTCGGCGTACAGGGGCGACCCGTTGGTACTCTTCAAAGATCTCGAACAATTTGTCACAACCGAACCCGTGCAAGATCTCCTTCTTCACCACGTAGTCTGTGCCGCACATCACCACCATGGCCATGAACTCGTAGATGGTGATGCCGCGTTTCTTGGTGAGGTGGGTATGGATGGTGCCAATGTCGCAACGCCACTCCTGCCAGTAGCGCAGCGTGATCTTGGGGCGGCGTTGGAGGGGCATGCAATCGTACACATGCAGGAGGATGGGCATGAGGTCTGAGTCGATGCTGCGCACCACAATGTGCTCCTTGGCGTGGGACACACGGTTGACCCAGTAGGGGATCTTGAGGTCGGCTTCTCCAAAGTGGTTGTCGGGGGTCGACAGTAGGGTACGCCCCTCGTCTGTGAAGACGTAGGCGCCTTCCTCGAAGTGATCGAAGACCAGGCGGCATCCATGAGGCACCGCCAGCTTGTGGTCTTGCCACGCATCGATGACGTAGCGCCACAGCGCCGACCTCAGTACTCGGTTGGACATGACACACCGTATGTCCATGCGGGTGGGTTCAGATTCCACTCCTGTGCCACTGTCTGGTAGGCACACGCCCACGTCGCTGAACTCAATGTCGACGGGGTAGGGTTTCACGTCGGGGTCTCTGTTGTTGTCCCTGTTCTTCTGCTCCACGGCCTTCTCGCGTGGCACCCACTTCTGCAGGTCGCAGCACAGGATGACGGTCACCACGGCTCCTGATTCGAACATCACCCGGGCCTGGCTGTAGACAAAGTCGCAGATCTCCTTGCCCGAGAAGGTGAAGTCTCCTTGAGGTCCTCGGGCCCGGATCACGTCTGTGAGGAGGTCAGAGATCATGACTCCACGTCGTTGGTGCGACGCCGTCTGCGAGAAGGCGTTGGGGCACCACTTGGGGCCCCTCATCATCTTGCGGATTTTAGTGTCGATTCCCATGGTCGACTATGAGAAGTTACACTCAGGTCACAGAGAGTCCTGTGTGACTGTCAAGTATCCTGAGCCTGACCTGTGTGTCGTCAGCATGGACCCGAACACGCAAGATACCGACCCGGCGTCCCGTGCCCAGCGCAAGGCAGACCGGGCCGCGGTGCGTGCGCTTCGACGCCTCAAGCTAGAGGAGAGGGCACGCAAGAAGCGCAAGAAAGCAGTCAAGGTGTCGACTCCTGCGCCTCTTCCGCTCCCGGTGTCGACTCCGCCAGAATCGACAGTTTACCCCGGTGAACTCCCTGACTACTGGGCCGGACGTCGGGCAGCGGTGCGTGCACACCTCGAAGCCACGCGAGTCCCGGGCTTTGTCCCCCCTTTCAAAAGAGTGTGGCATATCCCGGGGTACTGGCGCAAGGCCTGCGTCCTGTTCCGCACCTGGTACATCACCAAGTGGTGTGAGTCAGACGCGGCGAAACGGTTTCGTTTGATGTCTGGTGCAGTGTCACGACGTCTGAGTCACGCTCAAGACACCCTACCGGTGAACTTCCGCTGGGTGCAGTTGCTCTGCAACTACCAGGACCCCGAGGTCGGAGACTCTTTGGTGTGGAATTGGGCTCAGCAACTGACTCAAGTGGAGACATCTGAGCAACTGCAACACGCTCTGGACCACACCCCGCACCTGACAGGTGGACTACTCAAGGCTGTGCTGTTGGCTGCGCTGTGTGACACCACGGCCAAGACCCTGTTGAAGAACTCCATCGCTCCGTGTCGTGTGGGACTGGGCACCTTGCCGCGCAACACCAAGAAAGCGAGCAAGGCTGTGCGTCAGCAACATGAAGAGGATGCCACCTACGCCGGGTTCTCGCCGACCTCCCAGCAGGCTGTACCTGCCAGACTGCCTCGCGCCCCCGCAGCCCGAGGTGGTCGCACCGTCGTCGCCAAGAAGAGGAAGAGGGTCGGGGGAGGTGGCCATGGCCATACAGGGAATGGACGGGCTGCTGACCACGGACGGGACAGTGTTGGGGTCCGACGCAAGGTCCATGCCTCTGGCCGAGACTCGGGAGTCGGTGGAGACAGGAAGCAGTCTGGACCACGCCCGCCTGGCCAGCTCTAACAAGTGGACGTACCGTGAGAAGTGGGCCTTGTACAAACTCTACCGCTCCATGTGTGCCCACTTGACTCAACGCGTACGGTTCCGTTCCCTGCGCCAACCACACACCTGCACCGCCGACTGCCACTTCTACTCTGCCCGCCGCCTCAACCGCTACTTGTCCATCTGTAGTGCGTCGGGGACCGTGCACATGTGTGGGCCCAGCCGGTGCCAGAACATCCTGCGTATGCACGACACACAGGTGTGTGGGCTGACCTCGGTGCAGATGAAGCTGGAGCATGCCCATGCCCTGCCGGTGGGCAATTACATTACGTCGCACTGGCCTGACCACATGGCCTTGCGTGGCAGCCGCGCCTACCACAGACGACTCAGACAGAAACGCTTAGGACCTTGGGTGGTGTTGGGGCCACGTGAACTGGAGCAGCAGAAGCGACGCGAGGCCAAGGGAGGAGGACGAGTGAGGGAGGTGCGGGCGCGACGCAGCAGGTTGTCGGTGATGAGTGACCTGTCAGACAAACGCGTGACCCAGTCTCGTCTGGACAAGTTCCGGGAAACCACCAAGGCCATCCTGTTGCGCACCAAGTTCAAGCCCACCTCTGAGCAGTTGGAGGAACTGGTGCAGATGTGCGAAGACATGTGGCGGCTAGTGGTGCAGAGCAAGGCGTACCCGTTCAACAGCTTGGCGTACAGTGCCGTGTACCATTGCCTCGTGGTGTTGTACTGTGCCAGCGAGGGGCTGTGCTTGACTGTGGCCACTGACGACCCTGGAGGAGAGGGAGTGGAACGGTTTGTGATCTTGGAACAGTCCCAGTTGCTTCACGACTACATGCCTCTGCGTAACGAGTGTGCCCCTCCGTTCGAGAGCAAGCAGCTGACAGCCATGGAGCGTCGTTTCCTGGACTGTATGTCTACGTGTTCCGCCAAGTCCATGCACGAGTACACAGATCGTGTGCGTGGGCGTGCCGGGCCCGCGTGTACGGCCTCTGCGGCCTCCAGCAGTGACACACAGATGCAACAAAGCACATGAAATATATGAACCTGTCTTCGCCACACTTGTGTAACGTCTCTATGGACCCGCTAAGGGAGGAGGGAGGGTTGTGTGTGCGTCGTCCCGGGACAGTAGGTCCGCCTCAGCACTACTCGTCTGCTCCCTTGGTGATCACAGCTCCCTTGTCTACGTACCCGCCTGAACAGCAGTCGCAATGGGTGCGTGTGGACTCGTTACGTGGCGTCTACACCCCGGCCGCGCAGATGCCCTTGAGGTCGTACCAGTCCACGGTGAGGTGGCGCCGACGCCGACGCAGAGGGCAGACCAAGCGTGCGTCCCCCATGTTTGCCTACCTGATGTCGTCCAAGCAACGACCGTACATTGGTTTGGCGTCCAACCCCTTCATGCGCCTGAGGTGTCACAACAGAGAGGCCAACATGCCTTCGGGGGCCAAGTCTACCCGCAGCGGGGCGCCGCACTGGCGTATGCGTATGGTGATTGGACCCATGTTCCGAGGCGCCGACGCGTTCCATGCGCAGTGGCGGGACGAGAGCCGTAAGTTGACGTGTCGCCTGGCGCAAGGGTGTCTCAAGGCCTTGACGTACCGACGTGACGGGCTGTGTGTGTGGGCCGATGACCCTGACGCGGTGATTCAGAACTGCCTGGACAACATGAGACGTCACCACCGGCGCCTGGAGTCCGCTCTGGCCTTCCACCGTCGTATCGCATGCCTAAGCAGCATCCCCACGCCGGCCCGCCGCCCGTCTATACTCCAAGTAGGAGAGGGGTCCCACCACATACACCTAACTACGAGTTCAGATTGACGAACTGTATACAAACTCCCTACGCGGCGTGAACTTTCTCATAATTGCAATGGAGCCCAAATCGAACCGGCGTAGTGACACGATGTTGTTGTATCGTGAAGGGGACCCACCACGGACACGGTCTTGTGACCACAAACGGATGTTTTAGTCACGAGACCCTACGCTGTGCAAAAAATACAATCTTGTAACGGGGGGGCAGGGCCTGGCAGATTTAGCGCCGGGTAATGACAGCTGTCTTGTTGGTCCGTTTGAGGTCTGAAAGGTCTGGTTTATGGTACACACGACGTGTGGTTACGTGGCGGAAACAGAATCTACATGGTTGACGTAGCCGAACACGGCGCTCTCGGGCTTGAACGTGGACCAGTCTTGCTCGGTGGGGGAGAAGAAGGGCTTGGTGGGCGGCACCACCAGCACACGGGACAGGTAGACGGTATGGGCTCCGTCGTAGATGTCTCCCTTGTGCACCAGCCACGGGTGTTTGAGTTGGGCAAACCCCCAGCGGTCGCCTACCTGCGCGGCCATCTTGGCGTGCCCCACGTGTCGCATCACCAGATGACGTAGCGCCGGCACCATGAACAGGCCACGGTGGGCACCAGAGACCAGGTCCATGCAGTTGTACAGTTCCAGGTGTTCCACGTTGAGATGGCGCAGCGTCTCCACCAAGTGCGGCACGGTCTCGTGTGGCTGGTCTGCGCCTTGAGCCAGGCCGTGCATGTTGACGTGCAGTTCGCGCAACTGAGTCGCGCCGCGCAAGATGGTGCACACCATGGTGGTGAAGGGGAACGCACCGGCCAGGTCCAGGCGACGCAGTTGAGGCAGGTTCTCCACCACCAGTTGCAGGATCATGGGGCTCAAGACTCCGGTGATGGCCACCGACACCACCCCTTGCAGGTCCTTGATCAGACGTCGACGCAAGTGGTCGCGGTACAGTCCCCAGGCCGTGGCTTGCCCGAACATAGAGGGAGGAGGGCGCAGTTCCAGGTGCCGGGTGCGGTTCAAGATGTCGCGGTGTTGGTTGACCAGCTGATGTGCGGTGTCGATACGGATGCTGCGCCACTCGGGGAACCTAGGCCGTGCCATGTGTTGGCAGTGTTGCATGCGTTCAGGGAACTTGGACGACGTGCTGCTCTCTGTGGCCATGAGCTGGGCCACAGACAAGTCCGTGGACATAGCGACCCGGCTCTCCATACTGTCTCAAGTTAACAATCAACGTGAACATGTATTCTTGTAGACAACAGAGACTCCTTATTCACCGGTCTGCCCCGTATAGAACGAGGCCCCGAACCGCACTCGCAGTCCGTACAGGATGTCTGGGACACGCACAGTACGGCACCGACGGTGTTTGACCACCACAGAGGAGGCGTACGCCAGCTCGTTCGTCAGGGCTTGAAGCATGTAGACCGCGGCACGGGACACGTCACCAGAGATGAAGGTGGCGCCGGCGCGTTGGCACATGCGGAACCCGGCAGCACGGCGCCAGTTCTGCATGGGGTCAACCTTGAGGGCTCTAGACTTTTGGTGACGGCGCGGCAAAGGGACGCGCTGGCTCAACTTGCCGCTGACGCCACGAGGTTTGCCGATCTTGGCAGCCTTGGGAGACTTGGAGGATTTGGCAGGCTTGGGGGACTTGCGTGGGGAGACACTGGACTTGTGGCGGATGACGGGGTCGATGTCTTCCATCTTAGCTTCGACGTCGTCAGCGGTGAGCTCGTCCTCCTCTTCTTCCATGTCTTGGCTGGCCACGGGAGGCGCCACGTCGGGTGACTGCTCCTCGGTCACGGGAAGCTGCTTGCGTGCCTGCACTTGTTTGCGCACAGGCGCCTCCTGCTCCGAGTCGGAGTCAGAGTCTCCGTCGCTCTCGAGGGCGTCGGGGGTACGGTGTTTCTTTCCGTTCGAAAGCATGGGTTGTTTGAGTTTGTCATGGACCATGGACAACGCTTCAGCACCACGGGCAACGGCAAGCATATTGATCACAGGAAGTACAACACTGATGGTATGACGACTGTCGCAGCGGTGGAGGGGTCACGGTCACCCCAGGGTCGTCAGTGAAGGTCTGGCGGTACGATCCCTGCACCAGGCGGGACAATTACAGTATGTACAGAACCACCTGGCCGTTACTGGGTTCTCCTCCTCGGCATGCGTAGTTCGTCCAGTCGTTCTATGACTTCAGCAGGCAGGGAGGGATTGGGGGTGGAGCGCCGGCGTTCCTCTGCACACCGACGTACACTGAGTCCCAGCACACGGGCAGGTTTGATTGGAGAGGCCTCGATCAATCTCTGGCTGCCTCGGCGAAGCACATGCACATCACAACGAGTCCTCTGGCGGATCCTCACCGTGGTGCCCGGGGTCAGAGGGGCCAGCCGGGCCACCAAGGCGTCAATGGGTACGAGTAGTGGATCCAGGGGTACAATCACCTTCTGACTGGACGCACTGGGTGTGTTCTCTGAGCTATCGATGGACATAACAGGCGTGTCAAGTATGGTCCGTGTGGCCGAGGCCGGGGTGTCTGCGTAAGGGTGTGTAACGGACACTGGATCAAACTGGTCTGACGGACTAGGCGCGACGGCGCCTGTCTTCTTCGGGGTTACCGACGTGCCACACCCCATCACATACACTACGTCGTACACTTGTTTTATTTGTACATCAACGGATTGCAATGCTTGAGGGTCACAGTCGAGGACGCGAGGTCTGTGCAATGTCATGGAGCCACAGAGACCGGCGGCGAGAAGGTTGTCGGTCGTGTCCCTTGCCGCGTCGCATGTCAAACAGGTCCAAAGAACTGTAGCTGTCTTGGCTGGTGCTTTGCCCGGGAAGTTTCCCCTCGGGCATGCCCAGGCAGGCCACGACGTGTTGTTCGTTGAGGCCGATGCACATGCTGCGGTGTGGACTGAGCGGAGGGATGCGGCGGGTGTGAGACGGGAGGCCACCAGGTGAGTCGCGCGGCAAGAAGCCCAAGTGTTGGGGCACGACAATGTCTTGATCGGTAGAGAGAGTACAGCCCATGGTAACGCGAGAGAGAACTGAGAGTATGCCTTGGATCAAACCACCCACAAGAAGTCAACGAGGTCAAATGTCGACATCAAAAAGTCGACTTTGGAAGTCGACATTTAATGTTTTCTTATTACACCCTCTGTCGATGTCGACTTGGTGAAATGTCGACTTTCGAATCAACACGGGTGAGTCGACCGGGGGGAGGAGATGGGATTGCATTCTCTCAAACGTCCAGCATCTTCAACTTTCCGACCTTCAGCTTGCTCGGATCACTCAACGTAGTCACCCAGTCGCAATCAACCCTCTGTGAAGTCACCAGACGTCAGCATCACCATGAACGCAGCATCTTACGAAGATACCGAGGCAGTGGAGACACAGGCGCGTAAGAAGCCCAGACCCCAGGACGTGGACATGAGCTCTGACCATGACCAGGACGGCGAAGACGCTATGTCGGGCGAAGACGACACCATGTCCCCTGAAGCCATCCGCAAGGAACTCGCTGCTCAGCGCAAGTTCCAGACCACGGAGTCGGAAGACAAGACGGAGGACAGCCAGCGTGTCTTGCAGGACGTGGTGGCCAACCTTCAGCGTCAGCGGCAACACCTGAGGGCCCAAGAGGACATGGCAGACATGGCGGCTACTCTCAAGTCTTGTCCCCAGACCGCCAAGGCTCTGATGGCCGACGCGGCTGCCAAGAAAGCCAAGAAGGCCAAGCGATTGTCTCTGGCGGCGGACAAGTTGGCGTTTATCAAGACCATGGGCAACAAGCCCGCCAAGAAGAAGGTGGCTCCCCCTCCTATGTCTGCCAAGGCCCGCATGGCCAGGGCCGTCGCGAACGAGAGGGCCGCCCTCCTCAGCGTGGGTGTGGACCCTGACACCTTGTCAAACAAGAAGGCTGTCCCACGAGCCCCCAAGTCGCGTGTGGTGGTCAGCGACTCGGACGACGACGACGTGGACGTGGACGAACTGGACTTGACGTCTGGTCCTCCTCCCCCTCCTCCGACTCCTGTTGCCCCCACCGAGGAGGAAGAGGACGCGATTGAAGACGCGGAAGCAGTGGCCGAAGAGAAGGCCGCGGACGACGAGGACGACGACTACCAAGTGGGCGACCAGTCGGGAGAGGAGGAAGAAGAAGAGGAAGAGGAAGAGGACGGCGATGAGGAGGAGGAAGAGGAAGCAGAGCAATCCGAAGACGACAGTGCAGCCGGAGGAGACCAGAGCGAGGCCATTGGTGTGCAGCAGTCGATGGCCATGGATGCAGACGTGGACATGTATGAGTCCGACGAAGAGGACAAGGAAGAGGATGCCAACGTGCCTTCTCCCCCTCCTCCGCGCAAGATCACGTCGAAGAAGCCTCCCACGTCCCGTCCCTCCGCCAAGAAGCGCAAGGCGGTGGTAATCCCCCCCTCTGACGACGAGGAGGATCAGGAAGAAGAGGACGTCGGCATGGACCAGGAACCGGAGGAAGACCCACTGGAGTCGACTCCGCCCTCTACCCCCGTGGTGCAGAAGTTCCCTCCTGTCAAACCCAAGTCCAAGCCCAAGTCCAAAGCCAAGCCTAAGTCCCGGTCCAAGCCCTCTGCTCCTGTGGCCACTGTCGACTCGGACGCAGCACAGTACACGTCAGTGGAGAACCCTATGTACGAAGGGCCTGCCGCCGAGGACGAGGACCAGATCCCCCGTGTGTCTGTTGGCAAAGGCTGGACCGACGCCGACCTCAAACTCTTCAAGCCAGGCGACATCAAGCCTACTTCGGTCAAGACCACCAAGACTCGTCTGATGGGCAAGCGAGTCTACCATATTGGTACGGTGCAGTGCACTCTGCCCGTGGGAGGGTTCCCCTTGGACCACGACCCCAGCTCCAAGCACTTTATAGACACGGTGTTGCAGGACAACTGGACCCACTTCAAGGTGTGTGTGCCTACGGGTCCGGCAGAGTGGATCTCTCTGTTGACCCTGCCCAAGAAGAAGGATCACCCGCAGACGTACTGGGCCCCCAAGAGCGGCTTGGTCAAGAAGATTGAACGCGCCATGTGTCGCAACGCTACCTTGGACGGGGAGCAGCGCAAAGACTTTGGCGACAAGGTGGGCAACACTCGCCTGGACAACGAGCGGTACCGTCGTGTGGGCAACCTGTGCTTCCAGACTGTTCCGTATTCCAAGAACCAGATCGCGGCCTTGGTCAAGGCGCAAGGCGCAGACGGTGACGGCGACGTGGGGCAGTACCAACTGCTTGTGCGCCCACTCATGCACTGGGAGGCATGGACCCGGGCTGTGCATTCGTTCTGCAGCGGCAGGAACAAGCGCGAGGCTGCACGTGACGCCTCCCCTGTGTCGTCTCCTCAAGGCAACAAGTCTCCTGTCAAGAAGCGCAAGGTGGTCTTCCAGACCTCCCTCGCCGCGTCTGTCGACGCATCATGTGCGGCTGCCGCTGCCAAGGGATCTGCCGCTGATATTGCGGACATCCCTCTGCCCGACGGTGGCACCCCAGACGACAAGACCTTTGGGGACTTGCATAACCACATAACTTCTCTGGCCGGGGTCGGTTCTGCTGGAGTGGAGGCTGCCATGTACGGTCTCCACCGCTCTATGACACCTGCCAAATTCTTGGAGTGGGCCATGTTTGCTGGGCGAGAGAGCCACTTCAGTTCGATGGACCAGCTGATGGAGGTGATCAAACAGGAATCCGACTTCAAGCCAGAGGAGCGGATGCTGGCGCTGATCGTCATGCAATGCCCCACTGTCATGAACTCCCTGTTGGGTCTGCTCCGTACCTCCATCCAGCTGACGACGCATCCTTTCCACTCTGCCCCCGCCCCTGACCCCATGATCGCCCTGTCCGCCAAGTACGAGCCTCCGCTTCGCAAGCGCAAGGTCCCGCCCACGTCATCGAGCAAGTCTGTGCGTAAGGTGGCCACTACCAAACGGACCAAGGGCAAAGTGCCCACGCGACGAGTGAAGTGAGTAGTGAGTGCGCCAAGTCAGGCGTAGTGTGTGCCGTTGTGAATACCAATACAATACTGTTCCCTTTGACCATGCCTCCCAAGAAAGTCCCCCAAAGTGGCAAGAAGACCAAGAACCTGCCTCGCCCGGTGCGTCCGCGCAAGAGACGCAAGCTGATCGAGTCGGGTACAGCCCACAAGATCAGGGCCAAGTCTGTCAAGCACCAGGCGCGGCGGGTCGCAGACTTGGCAGAGGGGCGCAAGGGCCGGTCCCGTCCCTTTGTGTGTGCTGCGTGCAAGGTCAAGACCACGGCATTAGTATTGTCTCGAAGGTGTGCGGCGTTCCATACCGCACTGGCCCCCGACACCTACGGCATTCGCTACTCTCTCATCTACGCGCGGGTGCTGGAACGGCTGGACGAGGGACACGGGGTGCTGTGTGGCAAGTGCGAAGGCTACCCAGACGCCAACGTGTTCAAGGCTGAGCTGGAAGTGAACGACAACGTGTGGTTACGAAAGAATTTACTCAAGTGGTTCGGCGCGGCCGTGATCAAGGACATGCCCCCGATGTCAGAGGGTGGCACGTTGGTGCGCAAACCCAAAGGGCAACGAAGCAGCAGCAGTAGCAAGTCTGCCGTGGCGCCGGTCAGGCAGGAGCCGCCAACGCGTACCGGTCCAGTCGCCCCAAGTCTGCCCCACTAGAGAACATGCGCATCATCGCGCGCCATGTCTGACGAGGCATCCCCGTCTGGATGAATTGAGGACATCCGTGCAGAAGACGACGAGGCTTCACGTGTGCCAGCATATGCAGCCGGCGCGCGTGCCACGATCTAAATATATCAACCTTGTCTCCGTCCTTTAGTCTACCTGACCGCGCCACCTGTTCCAGTGCGTACCACCCCACGGTAGCGTCCGACAAACGTGGAGCGTCCAGCACCAGGTAGGGGGCCACACCCTTGGTGGGGAACATGCCACCGGTCGTGTCCATGTCGTTGGACGTCATGCCCATGGCCTCGTCCTCGTCTCCCGATTCTTCCTCTGATACTTCCTCTGGGTCGCTCTTGTAATCAGAGTCGTCTTCGCCGCTGTCGTCCACGATTAGAGTCGTCTTGGTGACGGCGTAGGACGACGACATACCCTTGAGCATACGTGGGGCTTGGTGCAGCACCAGGCTGGACAGTTGATGCAGACGGGTGTGCACGTCTGCCACGCTCTCGTGGGGTCGACGCCCGATACGGATCTGGTTCATGCGTCGCACCAGGATGTCTTCTGATTTGACGCCTACCGGAACCTCCAGCTTGCCGTCAAACAACAACAGGTCACGGGCCTGGTCCGGCTCCGTCATGACGGTGTTGATCCAGGCCGCGCTGTCGTCTCGGTTGTAGTCGATAGGTCCAATGTCCATTGCGGTCTGCATGGCGTCGATCAGTTTCATGGTGGCGTGGGCCCGTTGCTGCTGTACCAAGAACAACTTGAGGTGGGACGCCAGCTTGCTCTGCCCGTACGACTGGACGGCTTCCGGAGTGGTGACAGTGCTTGCCACCAACTTCCGGGCCGCCTTGGGGATGTGTTGGATCCCGCCCAAGAACGACGCACGCTCCAGCAGTTCGCGGGTCAGGATGGAGTTGCGCAGAGAGGGCAGAGTACGGGTCATTTGCAAGGACGTGTCGGCGTTCCCGATCTTGTTGTCCCGTACGTGGCGCATGAGGGTTTGTAGGATGTTTGCCGAGCGCACACCCTTCAGTCCGGGTGTGTCAGGCATAGAGGTGTACTCCAGGTCGTCGCCGAGTTCTTTGAGTGACGCTGTCCATATCTCGGCCAGGGCTTTCTGGGCTTGTCCAGCGGCTCGTGCTTCCGCGAACTGTGCCACAGAATGCCACGGTCCGTCAGGGGAAGACAGTACACGGTTGAGGTTCTCCATGCCGGCCTCCATGACTTCGGGACCCGCGTTCCCTTGGGCCCGGGCGATACCGTAGTCGCGCAGAGACGTGAAGGCCTGGGTCACCAACGGGTCCAGTGTGTCCATGACGTCTCCCAGTTCACCCAGTTGACGCGTGGCCACGATCAACCAGCTGGCGGTAGTGAACTGTACGTTGGAAAGACGCGAGTCGTGTCGCATCTCCAACACGGTGGCGTGCTCCGTGACCCGTCCGGCCGCGGCAGAGCCTCCCACCAGATCAAACGACGTGGACGACCCCGAGGCACTGTCTGTGTCCAGGTCGGCGCCCAGGGTACGAGTGTAGCGTTTGAGTCGGGACACAATGCCACGAGCAGTGGACAAGGCACGAGGGGTTACGTCGTCCTTTTTCATTTGTGCCACGTACGTCAAGAGGGTGGCCCATCCGTCCTGGTACGCCGCAGTGGTGAGGGCCAATTGACCATGGTTGCGGGAGGACGTGGCGTCTTCTATCCGCGTACGCAACGACAACACCACGTTGGCCAGGAACTGCACGTGAGCCACAGACGGTTCGGTGTGGGTGGGGTCCAGTCGCGGCGCAGGGATCATGGCCAGTTCCATCTTCTCGTCTTCGTCGTCTACACGAGGGGGGAAGGACCCGGGTGCGTCCGTGCTACTGTTACGGTCGAGGACAGCAATCATGTCCCTGGTGTCTCGGATCTGCTGACCTCGACTGAGGAGCCGGGCCTGTGCCTCGTTGCTTTTCTTGGTAGGACGACCCTTCTTGGAGACCAGCTTGTTGTCTGTCTTCTGGCTGCGTTCCATGGCGGTCATTTTCTGCATGAGGTCTCTGCGCTGAGGACCGTGGCGTGCTTCCACCAAGATGTTGTGCAGGGTGGCTCGAGTAGACGCAGTATGGGCAAACAGAGACACAGGGCGGCCGTACCGCGTGGAATCGTGGTCAGGGGTGTCCATGTCCATGCCTCGGCGTCCGGCAGCCACCAGGGTGTAGAGGGTAGACGTGTCCACCGAGGTAGGCACCATGAGGGTGGCCAGCTGGAGCAACTGCCGGGCCTCAGCAGTGTACTGCAAGATGTCTCGCTCGGGTACACGGGCGTGCTGAACCCTGAACGTAGCGGCCAGGTCGGCGAACCGGTCATGGGCCGCGAACTCCTTGCGCATGAAGTGGACGGTAGCCACCAGGGTGTCAAGGGTGGACTCCCTGACGTTCTCTCGTGACGCCAAGACCATGAGATCGGCCCACGCACGGCGCCCAGTCTTTGACTCTGCCCGGATACTTGACGACGTGAACGCCAGCCACTTGTACTCTTCTGTGTTGCGCAACGTGGCAATGGTCTGGGGCTCGTCTGTGTCGTCTGCAGTGAGTGCACTCGCGGGCAACAACCCGGCGTCACCTAGCGCCCCCCATATAGCTGTATTGAGGAGTGCCGGTACATCTTCGTCGTCGTCGCTGCTGCCACTGCTGCTCTCTTCCTCCTGCTCGTCTTCCTCTTCCTCCACGTCTTCGTCGCTGGCGTCCTCGTCCACGTACACCGAGACACGGATGTTCTTGTGGTGTATCCGTCGCTTGTCTTTGCGGCTGGTCTTGCGTTCCACGGCTCGTTCGGCAGAGGCCAGGGCCACTACGTTCTCGTGGAACAGGAGTCCCACCTCAATGGCCGCCCCCAACGCCACACCGGACACACCACGTAGGGTGACATGGCCCAATTTGGACTCGGGTGTGGCCTTGCGGCGTGCGGCGAACTCCCGGGCGTCCAGTCGAACCGGATGGTCAGGGTACATGGACACGTCGGCCACCGTCTCGGCACGCACATTGGCCAGAGTGGTGTGGGCCTGGCGCTGGGCTTGACGTAGGGTGTCTTCCGTGGCCTGTGTTTGCTTGATGCGCTGCTCGGCCAAGTCAAAGTCAGACTTGTGGGACACCAACACTCCCTTCAGGTTGGCTACTGGGGCCTTTCTGGCGTGTGCCGCCTCGATCTGAGCGTCCACCTCTTCCATACGGGTGTGTGCAGCGTCACGTTCTTTGGCAAACCAGGCCTTTTGGTGCACGGCCCGGTCCACCAACTCGGAGCGTACCTTCAGACGGGTCTCTGCGTGGGCCACCTTGCGTTCGTGGTACTGTTTGAACGCCTGGCCCTGGGCCCGGACCACCAATGTGCCCCATCCGCCTTGGTCAGCTGTGGATTCAAAGTTCTGGGTCCACGACGTCACCAACCGATGCGACACCTCCGAGTCCACAGACAGCTGGGTCTCCAACGCGGTCATGGCGGCCTGGTGCACCGGCTTGGACGTGTCGGTGACGTACTTGTTGAAGAACTTCATGCCGTGACGGGTCAGCAAGGCACGAACGGTGATGTGGCGTGCGGGCGGGAAGTACCCCTTGACCCCGAAGTACGCCATGATAAACCGTCGGGTGCCCAAGCTGAACTCGTCGTCCACGTTGATGCGTCGTACCATGTGCCACGCATTGGCTTTGCGTTTCTTGGGGACACCCTTCTCGTCTTCGTCTTCGCTGGTCCCGTCAGAAGTCCCGTCCGAGGTCCCGTCCGAGGTCCACCCGTCCTCTGACCCCGACGACTCGTCGCCTGCTTCCCGTCCAGGGAGTGCGGCCGGGTTAAGCAACAGGAAGCGGTTGCGCAAGGCTATGCGGGCCCGCTTCAAGCTCACACGTGTCACCTGGTCCAAGTCAAACTCCTGGTCTCGGGCCACAGTGACCAGGCTGGCTTGGCGTTGGTTCCATTCTCTGGTGCTGGTAAGGCAGCGCTTGTCGCGTAGCAGCAGCAACAACAACTGTTCACGGTGGTTGTTCAGCTCCACCGACCGGTCGCCCTCCAGGGTCTGCACGATGGCAGTGGCCCATTGCATCAACCACTCGGGGGAGGTGGTGGACTTGGGGGCGAACTGCTTGAGTTCCTCCACAAACTCCATCCTCTGCGACGACACCGCTGCGTCTACTTGTGCGTGGGTGCTGTCTGCGGCATTCACCAGACGGGTGGCCTTGGCGTGGGGAAGGTCGGAGGAAGAGTCGTCGTCGGAGTCACGGGCCTTGCGTTTGGTGGTGACCACTGCCTTGTCGTCCTCGTCTTCTTCTGTGTCTGCCTCGGCGAACGCGTCCACGTCCATGTCTTTCTCGTCCGGGGCTTCGTTGTCTTTCTCTTCCATGTCCACGTCCATGTCTTCCTCTTCCGATCCACGACCGAACGACTTGGGTACACCGTGTGCGCGGGCCCGTGCCAGGACACGTCTCATCTCCCCCGAGTCTCCGTCGCTGCACAGGGCGTCGTACACCACAGACAGGGACCGCCCGGTGTCGTACACAGACTTGATGAGGTCCATGCCTTGCCTGCTGAGCCGTCCCCCGCCCATGCTGGCACGGCTGTCGGACATGTCGGACAGCTGGTTGATGACGATGGTGGACAGTTGGGTGCTGGTGGCGTCAGGTTTGTCTTGGGCCAGACGCACCACCCGCGTGGCCACCGCCATCATGATCTCGCGGTACACGTCACGGTGCAGGTGGGCAAACTGGTTGGCGGCCTTGTTCACGTTCTTCGATTCCCTTCTGATGGCTTTGGCGTCTTGCTCCTTCAGGGGTTTCTTCTTCCACGCGGCCAAACGTGTGGAGGCTTCCTCCCAGAGGTTCACGACATGGGGACCCCAGTCCAGTGACAAAGTGATCTGACGCACCAGGTGACGGGCCAACAGACCCACCAAGGGCTGGAGAGACTTCATGGTCTGTCGCGCGGCTGCCTGGTCCATGCCCAGTGCGCCACTGTCCGACACCACCCGGTGAAGCAGCTCGTGTTCGGCCAGTACGTTGAGTGAGGTGTCCACTGCTTCGGGGTGCCACAGACTCTGGTGGGTAATCATCAACCGGTCGATTGCGTAGATCGAAGGGAACTCGGGCTCGTCCACGGCTACCCCGTAGGTCGCCCCAGAGAAGGTGAAGGGGGTCGCCACGATCAAAACCCCCGACGGGTGCTTGGGCAGCAGAGAAGAGGGGATGCCTCCCAGCGGCACCGACTCGGCGTACATGGACACCAAGGCGTTGACGTGATGGATGGACTCCTGCAGGATCATGGCAGGGATGGGTAGCATGGGCTGGGGATTGAACAGCTCGCGCAACTGGGCGTCGCGGCGTATGTCCACAGGCCCCAGCAGGTCGCACCGGTCGAAGCCACAGAACATAGTCTGCTGTTCCAGCCAGGCGCTCACCCGGAAGATCCACGCGTACCGGTGGCACACGGGGCACATGAAGATCACGCGTTCCTGTAAGTGGTAGGTGTGCATCTGGCGTCGCTCCTGGGTACGTTCGCTCAACAGGCTGCGCAAGAGCATGGGGTCGTACGCGTGCTTGTTGGCCCGGACTTCGTGGGCGTCTTTGATGGCCAGCAGCAGACGGGACCGTGCGTTCGAACCTGACGACAGTTCGGTGTTGCGTGCACCAGGCATGAGGGAAGCGTGTGCTTCGTCGTCGAAGACCAGTCGGGCTTTGAAGGCCGCTTGCTTCTTGCCAGTCAACCCTCTGAGCTGGTCCGGGGTGGCGAAGGCGGCGTCCTCTCGAGCAGGGATCAAGTGGCTCAGCGGGTGTTGAGGCTTGTTCAATTGTGATCCGTAGCGGAACCCGTGTTCTAGGCGGGGTGCACGGTATACGAAGCGGGCGGCACTGACGGCGACCGTGTGGGGGTCGTTGATGGGGGCGATCGACAGTCGGATGGCGTTGATCATGGCGGTCACAGAGTGGAACTTCACCCCGTTGGCTTGGTACAGCAGGTCTGTGCGGCGCTGATGTTCCCGGGCAGCACGGGTGTAGGCCTTGCGTGCCTTGGCCCGGGGCGCACACAGCAGGATGGGCATGTCGGGCAGACGACGCCACTTGGCCCACCGTATGACCCGCTTCTGCACGCCGGCGTGGTCGGCAGGGTCGTGGGGCAGCAGTACGTTGGACATGGCCACCGTGGCGTTGTCTGCGTGGGCCCAGGGGTGCACCATGATTATGGTCCAGGGCATGAGGTTGTACGCCATGGCCGCTTTCCCGGCATTGGGGGTCCACAGGGCATTGACCTCCACCCGCAGCCGGGCCACGGGCTTTCCCTTGCGTTCGGTCGAGGCCATGCTGGACCCTCGGCCAATCGTTGTACACAATCGCACCGCCTGCTGATGTTTAGAGAACGCGGGAGGCAATCCGAAGAATGTATGTGTCTACTGACTCGGGCGAGACGACTTGAGCAGGCGCAGACGGAGTTCGCTGGGGGCGACGCGGGCACGGGAAGGGGTGCCTTCCTTGTCTCCGGAGACGGCAGGCGTGGTGGCAGAGTCACTGGACGAAGAGGATTCGGCAGGCACTCGGCGGCAGAGGCATACGCAGATCTTGACCAACAGGAACGACAGGAGGATCACCAGTACCACTACGTACCACGAGATCGTCCACCTAGTGGGAACACACGCGTGTCCGGTGCGCCAATGCTGCACACACGCCCAGCCGGTGCGGTCGTCGTGTTCAAGCGCGTTTCGCAGTCCGCGTCCCAAGAGTACTGGGGTGGCAGAGAATTCCATGCACAGACACTTGTACCTATTCGTTTCGTAAAACAGTTTACACCAGGCCTCCTTTCAGTTGCCAGAACACATGGCGTCTGCGGCGTGCGTACCCATTGACTTTTCACGCGCCTTCTGCAGCAGCAGCCCGGTAGGAACCGCCTTGTTGGCCCGTCTGACCAAGAACCATGCCCAGGTCGCGGCCGGCATACGCATCAACACAAAGGACGAGATGGGCTTCGTGTGCGACCTGTGTGTGTGGGCCGAGGCCGTGTACGCCCAGCCCAGTGTGAATGCCCGGACCGCCGAGTTGTGGTTCCAGTTTGACAACGGGTTCGAGTGCAACTGCATCTGGGCCCCGGTCGTGGCGTACACCGTGCGTTTGGTACAGCATGTGTTGCACCACGCCGTGGCCCAAGACCAGGACTTGGTCGAGACCACGTCGAGCCTGCGCGCACAGTGCCAAGCCCTGGTCACCTTGGTGGGCATTGTACGGTACGTGAACCTGCGGGTGCTGGACGTATGGACCGACGCCCCGCTCGCCGCCATGTCTCTTACCAAGGAAGGGATGAAGGCATTGGAGGGGGCATGTTTGGCGTACCTGCTGTGGACCGAGTCGAGGATGTACCGCTCGCAGGCCAACACCTATGCCCAGACACTGGCCCAGTCCACGGGACTGGACCATGCCCACCTGGACTGCACAAACGCCACCGAGCAGAAGGATCACACCACCGGGTTGGGGGCAGAACAGTGTCTGCTGGCGGCCGAAGCGTTGTTTGGGTGTTACATCACGCTCCGGGACAAGGTGCCGTCGTCCATGAACCTGGGACCGGGTAGCACTCCCCTGATCAACCTGTGCACCAAGCGCCTGGACATGAAGGTGGGGCAGCGACAGAAGTTGAGGAGGAACGCCCCGGCCCCGTCTACCAAGAAACTCAGCTGGTCCGAGCTGGCCGGGGTGGAGTGGGTGCATTGGCTGGGCCGCTACTACACCGCTGCGTCTGAGTTTGGGAACGCACTGGCATGCTACCGGGTGGCTATCCGCGCAGGGGCGAGCGTGGACAACATGGAGGAGCGCGAAGAGGACAACGCACACATCTACCACCAGGGAGTCCCCAAGTCTGTGGACCTGCTGTTGACGGTGCTGGTGGTCAACATCAACCGTCTGCGCTGTGTCCCGCCAGTAGACTGGGAGAACGTAACGTCCCTGGCCACCGTGTCTGAGAAATTGTTGCCGCTTCAATAAACGTAATGTTTGTATCCACCAGTCGAGTTACGGGTCGTACACGCTCGCTTGACCCACTGGCGCAGTTCGCGTTGCATCAGGCACGCGACATGTCCACCAAACGTAGGCACACCACTTCCGGCCCGGCATGTTCGTCGGGGGACAAAGAGTTCCGGTTCGAGCAGGACTTGTGCCCTCTGCCTGTAGCACCTGACCGTCCAGGGGTGTGGGCAGACATGCGTGACGCAGGAGGGCTGGGCGACAACCAGACCCAGGTGTTTCCCTGGGAACTGGCCGCAGAACAGGAACAAGACGGGCTGGACCAAGGACCCGACATGGCGTACCCGTACTCTGACCCCGACGTGCCGTGGAACCTCATGGACCCTGCGGTGTTTGAGCCGCTCTACCACGTGGACTTCACCTCCCATGGCGCGGCCTTTGCCCACCCGCTGTACACGGCGACACTGCAGCTGGCCCTAGTCCAAGGCGAGGTCGACTTCTTGGCCGAGGCGTCCACCGACGCCAGCGAGGCTGCCAGTTCTGCGGGTGTGGCAGGAGAAGGCACGGTGATGATGTGGGGAGCCATGACCCGTCGG
>JAESTE010000118.1 GCA_016763735.1 Nitrospinaceae bacterium
CCTTACCTCCCCTCATGAGAGGGGAGGAATGTTATAAAATCTCCCAACATATACACAAATTACTCATGCCATATACAAGCTAAATAGTTGGCACTAATTGTTTGTAGAAATATTTTTCAAGCTATGAGCACCAGAGCCACATGAATAAGCCTTGCCATTTGCCACTGTCCCGTCTCTTGATGCATACACTTTATCGAATATAATATGTGTCGCTCCCATCTCCTTTGCCGATTCCATAGCAGCCTGCCGTGCACCATTAATCGCCGAATTCGCGAACACCCCATAAAAAGGCGATGAACCAAAAACATCACTTACAAAATCACAGTTTGAAACCATTTTTTCGTCGGCGACTGTTATCCCTTGGGGAACTGTAAGCGCGGTTCCCGACGCACAGCTAATCAAGACTATGGTGAGGATACCGCAAATTATAATTCGCATTAGCCCATCTCATAAAGTGCTATCGTTGTGAGCGTAACGAAGCCAGGACATTTATTTAGCTTTCGTGCCCAGAATTGGGATAAATCCAGAACACTAAAATGAAATTAATCAAGTCTGGATCGCCACGCCGCTTTGCGGCTCGCAATGACGCGTAGCGCAAAAAATCATATACGCTATATCCAGGAGCATAAAAACTATAGTATCGCAAACAAAAATCCTGACCTACTGTGCATGAAGGCTACTCCATTCCAGAAGCGCAACGTTATCGTTCGCTCAAAAAGGTCCTGACCTATTGCCTCTCACGCTAGTGGGCGAGGGCTTCTTCTTTTGTGTCGAAAACTTCAAAAACGGTTAACAGACGTGCTATCTCGAACACATCTTTGACTCCCGGTGTCAGGGAAACCAGTCGAAACTTGTTCTGGCTGCTGTGGCTCCACTGCAAACCTTCGACCAGTGTCGCGATACCGGAACTGTCGATATAGGAGACTCCGGATAAATCCACGATGATCGCTTTATTATTTTCCTGAAATAACGGGGCGAGAATATCGCGAACTTTTGTCGATGAACTCATGTCGATATCGCCGTTAACAGATACCGTCACTATGTTTTCCGAAGGGCGATCTAATTTCAACTCAATACTCATTCTTTATCCTTCTCCTGAGCTGATGTTAGCTCGCTTTTTAATTTTTTTACCATGGTGAGCAAGGTGCCTTTTGCGCGTTCAGTGCAATAGCTGACATCATCCATGATCTCGTTTATGAAATGTGTTCCCAGTCCGCCTGGTTTGATCTGGTCGAGGCAACGCGGCTTGATCTGGCTGCTATCGCATTGCTTGCCGTAATCCCTTATCTGCACTTTGAAATCATCGCCATCGATATAGAAAGTAGCCTCGATGGGTTCCTCGCAGGGGCCTCCATATCCGTGCTTGATAACATTAGAGCAGGCTTCATCCACACAAAGAATGAGACGCCTTGCCGTCTCATCAGGAACTTCATGGTAGTTCAAAAGTTCCTGAAGGACTTTACGAATTAAACCCAGGTACTTCGGGTGGCTCGGTATGGAAAGTTTTATGGGTTGGGACATACGGTTATTGAATTTTTATTATTGATGCGAACAGTATACCTTGAAACCCCGTTATTTCAATCATATCACCCGCTAGGGCAGGGGGCAAGGCTTGTGGTGCTTATTTGCTTTCCGGGTATTGAGCCACGATTTGCCGGTTAAATAGCTTTAAAAGTAAGAGAGGTTAAATCATCGAATTGCGGTGCATCGCCGATGAAGGTTTTGATAGATTTTTCAAGTGTCTGGATGAAATCCTGAGAGGAGCTCTCGTGGTTGGTGAACAATTCCTTCAGCCGGGCCATTCCAAACTCTTCCTGCTGTTTGTTTTTGGGTTCGGTGATGCCATCGGTGTAAATCAGTATCTGATCGCCCTTTTTCAATGAATATTCGTCTTGAGTGTATTCGACATTAGGCAGGATGCCTAAGGGAGTGCCTCCCGCATGCCCAATTTCTTCGATGCCTTTTTCATTTTTAAGTAATAAAGAAAGGTGCCCACCGTTGGCAACGGTCAGCGTTCTTTTATTCATATCCAACAAGCAAAAAACTGCCGTGGTAAACATACCCCGGTAGGAACGTTCGCAAAGAATGTTGTTGATCTGTTTCAAAACTTTTTTTGGTTCGGGATTAACCTGAGATATGTATCGGAAGTCGCTCATCAACCGCGCCATTTGCAAAGCAGCGGGAACTCCTTTGCCGGAAACATCCCCCAAAACGATTCCCAAAACATCGTTTTCAAACGGGATGAAGTCATAGTAATCGCCGCCCACCACCTGAGCAGCATGCGTGCCCGCTGCGAAAACGAAATTTTCGTGTTGCGGAGTGGAAGTGGGCAGAAAACTTTCCTGCACCGATTGCGCAAACTCCATATCTTTTTCCATACGTTGGTTTTCCATAAGCACCAGATGTAACCGGGCATTATGGATCGCTAACGCGGCACTGTCGCAAAGCAGCAAAAATAGCTCCAGATCGCTTTCCTGAAATACTACGCCCTTTTTTTTACCATGAATCACCTGGCAAACCCCCATCACCTCGCCCTTTACTTTTAATGGCGAACATAAAATAGAGCCGGTTTCAAATCCGGTTTTTTTATCGTAATCGGAATTAAATTGGGGATGCTGGTAAGCATCTTTAATGATCAACGGTTCTCCTGTTTTGGCAACGTTACCGGCTATGCCTTCGCCGATTTTGAGCCGTGTCATGGTTTTTATCTCTTCACCCACATCGCTGAGAGCGATCTGAAATATCAACTCTTCATTATTGTCATCGACTAGCAGAAGACTGCAGGCATCGGCATTCATTACCTTTTTAGCAACGTTCATGATGGTGTCGAGTAGGTTTCCGAGGTTCAATTCAGAGTTTAGGAGGGAAGTGATTTTATAACAGGTTTCCAATTGATAAACCCGTTCCTCAAGTTGTATAAGCCGTTTGCTATCAGAAGTCGGTTTTGTCATAATTTTATACGCAAGGAAGGAATTTAAAGGATTACAAGTTATTCCTTTAACTTATGCGTTAACATAGCTAAAATAAAAATCGGGGTCAAACCAATTAGGCTATTGGGTTATGATAAGAAAGCAGGACCTGAATAAAAACTGGTCGGACTTAAGTTCGGTTCTTTTTGAATCACTGCCAGAAAGTTTGCAGAACGATCAACAAGAATGGCTGTCATACCATTGGAATCTCGTAGTTGGGAAAGAAATAGCAGATATATCCAGCATTGATAAGATGGCCCAGGGCACACTTCATGTCCGGGTTCAAGGCAAAGAATGGTTGCCAGCGCTAGAAAGTTTGAAGAAAAAAATCATTCAGGAAATAAACAGCCGGGCAGGAAAAAAGCTGGTGGAAAAAATTAAGTTAAAAATATAGCTCCTC
Source organism: Nitrospinaceae bacterium (assembly GCA_016763735.1). Taxonomy (GTDB): domain Bacteria; phylum Nitrospinota; class Nitrospinia; order Nitrospinales; family VA-1; genus UBA8687. The sequence continues at coordinate 3,370 of JAESTE010000118.1, forward strand.
AAAAATCTTTTGTTGAATAAAAAAATGAAGATACAGAAAAACCGATTAATGAGTGGATGGTCAGTAGTGAAAATCCTTGTATCCGGATTGCTATTTTTGTCTCTTTCCAACTGTACAACTGTTGGCAATCAGATTGGGACGCAATCACAAGACTTCGATCTTTCCAGCTCTTATGCCGCGAAAATGTATGAACAAAAAAAGCAACAATCCCAACCGGTGGATGGCAAAGACCCGCGTGCCTACTACTATTTTCTCATGTCCTTGGAAGCTGAAAAGAGTTTCCAGTTTGAACAAGCAGCTTTGCAATACAAAGAGATCGTAAAATATGATCCGGAAACCGAAAAGTTTTTTGAAAAGCATGTGCGCCTGCTTTTACGTACTGGCCAGCTAGATGAGGCGGTTGAAGCAGGACAGAAAGCTTTAAAACGCTTTCCTAGGAATAAAAAAATCCATATGGATATGGCAGACATCCTCGCGAGCCAGGGAAAAGCAGATGCTTCTATTTATCATTATGAAAGGGTGTACCAGATTGATCCTAAAAGCCCCCGCGCCATTTTCTTAAAGGGAACCGTATTGGAAGGACAGGGAAGATGGGGCCAGGCGAAAGATATGTATTGGCAGGCCGCCAAAATGGAACACAATAATCCATTAGGGCAGTACTATCTGGGCAGAGCTTTATTGCATGATGATGAATTAGAAGAAGCAGAGAAAAGGTTTCAGATGTCGGTTATTTTGAAACCTAATTTATTGCAGGCGCGAAAATACCTTGCCTGGATTTACGAACGGTTGGGAAAACATGAAGAGGCTCTTAGGGAGTACAATCTTCTATTAAAACTAAAACTGAAAAATTCTTTTATTGATGAACGTGTTGCAAAACTTCAGAATCCCTCAGACCCTGCGTATAAAAACGAAATGTCCAATCACAAAGGAATCCCCGCCGAACTGGAAAAGCAACCGAATGCCCACATGAGAATCGCTGCTATTTATTTTGAAGAAGCCCTTTACTTAAGGGCATTAGACGAGTTTCAACTGGTTGTGGCCGCAGATGACCATAAAGACCCACATGTGCTCATGGCACGTATCTATGAAAGCCAAGGGCGATTAGATAAAGCCATTGAGGAATTTAAAATACTCAGAAACCTTGAGCCGAAGTCAATGGACATTCTGCTTTATTCCGCACGGTTATACAGCCTGGACAAAAAAATGGATGTCGCTGTTAAACTTTTGCAAAACGCCATTGAGATGGAACCCGAGAACGATCAAATATATCATTCTTTGGCTTTGGCCTATATGTCAAATCAAGAAAATGGCAAGGCTTTGGAAAGCATGAAAAAAGCTTTGGCTCTCAATCCTAAAAAAGATTCCTATTATTTTTAATTAGGTGCCTTGATGGAAAAAGCCGGGGACTTTAAAGGTGCGATTGAAAATATGCGACAGGCTATTGAAATCAATCCTCTGCATTCAAACGCTCACAACTTTTTAGGGTATATTTATGCTCTGGAAGGCCGCGACCTCGACTGCGCTTTAGAACATTTGAAAAAAGCTCTCACCATTCAACCTCGCAACGGTTATTTTTTAGACAGCTTGGGGTGGATCTATTTCAAAAAAGGTGACTCAAAAAAAGCCCTAGCTCAAATCCAGAAAGCATTGATTTATACCGATCCGGATCCCGTGCTTTATGACCACCTTGGGGACATCCTGTTTTCTTTGAAAAATTATAATGAAGCAACAGGAGCCTGGAAAAACAGTCATTCCCTGACACTCCATAATAAAGATGACTTGGGCGGAGAAATGCCTAACCCGCAAACCCTGCAGGATAAAATTGAAAAAGCAAAAAAACTCATCCAACAAAGTTATTAACAAGGCTATGCCTTGAGAAAATATTGGGTGACTATAGTAAGAAGCTTGACAGACCTATTATCTGTGGTGGTTCGCTGTGCTCCGCAGAGGTTTTTATTTGTTTTTATCCTGCTGGTCGGTTGCCAGACCTCGGTTGAAAAAGCACCTCCGCATTTTTCAAAAGACAAAATCTCTTCCGGTTATATATTCAATCGACTGCAAACTCGCGCGAATAAAATCCATAGCGTTAAATCATTTGCACGCACCACTTTTATTGGTAAAGAATTTAAGCAATCATTCCGCCAGACTCTGATAATAAAAGAAAGCCATTCTATTCGGGTCGATACCTACGGGTTGTTTGGTCAGGCGATGGGGGTTTTCATCAGTGATGCCGGGAAGATGCAGTTTCTTGATCCTGCAAAGGGCAGGCTCTATTCAGGGTCGGATGTAAAGAACTTGTTGAAAAAAATGCTTGGAACACAAATCGATTTTCGTGAGCACTTAAGAATTTTTATGGGGCATATCCCGAATTTTGAGTTCCTCAAGGTGGAAAAATCTCGATTAAATTCCGACCGGACGCAATACATCCTGCAGGCTAAAGACTTAAAACGTAGTGGAGAAGTTCGCCTCCATATTGACGCTGTAACTTTATTGCCGCTTGAGATGACTCGAATCGAAAAGGGCCAAAAGCGATATTTTGTTCAATGGCAGGATTATGAAAAAATCGGCAATATAGATTGGCCGCATTTGATCACTCTAGAGTTTCCCGCAAAGCAGGAAACCATACGGATCAAATATAAGGACCCGACTTTGAATGGGAAAATTTCTCAGAACACTTTTCAGCTCATGCCAACAGCTTCTGCAAAATAAAAATGACTCCACCTAAAAAACTAAAATTTAAAACTCCTGCAAAAATAAATTTGGGCCTGCATATTCATAAAAAAAGAGACGACGGGTTTCACGAGTTGGAGACCTTGTTTCAAATGGTGGCTTGGTTTGATGAGGTGGAGCTGGAAGAAGCTCAGGAGAATATCGAGTTGTTTTGCGATACTCCGGGTATTCCAAATGATGAGACCAATCTTGTTGTCAAAGCCGGCAGGCTTCTACAAAATCGTTTTCCCGGCAAATGTGGCGGAGTAAAAATTAAGCTGAAAAAAAATATTCCTTTTGGAGCCGGATTAGGAGGAGGCAGTGGAAATGCCGCCGGGGTTTTGCTGGCTCTTAATCTGTTATGGAATTTAAAAATACCGCGTGACGATTTGATTTCTATGGCCGCCGAACTGGGTTCCGATGTACCCTTTTTTCTGATGTCACCCTGTGCTATTGGAACTGGTAAAGGTGAAATTCTGCAACCCGTTGCGAATCCGATTAGTTTTTATATTTTAATGATTTATCCCGGATTTCCCATAGCGACCCCATGGGTTTACAGCAATCTAAAATTGAAGTTGACAAAGTCCGAAAATAATATTAGCATTTTGACAAATTTTATTTTGCGCTCGGAGTTTGCCCAATTGGGGGCAGCCCTTTACAACGACTTGGAACCCGTTGTATTTAAAAGGTATCCGGAGATCTTGGAGATAAAAGATGAGCTGCTAAATTCAGGGGCAGAAGGTGCGCTCTTGTCAGGAAGTGGTTCTACCGTCTTTGGAATTTTCGATAATCCCGAAATTGCTAAAAAAGCGTTAGCCAGATTTACAGAGGGAAGACACAGGGTGTTTTTGGCTAAGAGCATCAATCGCTTTTCTGAATTTTTTCCTGAAGAAATGATATCGGCTTTTTAACAATGCATTTGTCATTGTGAGGAGCCTTTTCGTCTTTACCCTATGGGGCCTCTAGTGGGCACAAATTTTTAATGGCACGGTTTAACGCCTTGGGGCGTCGTCAAGCGGTTAAGACACAGGTTTTTGATGCCTGCATTCGGAGGTTCGAATCCTCCCGCCCCAGCCAATTTTTTTTGAGGACGAAAAATGTTTTCCAGTGATAACGGGCGTGTACTGGTTTTTTCCGGTAGAGCAAATCAAAAACTAACGGAAGAAATCTGTAGGTACATGGGTGTCCCACCCGGAAAAACTGTAATTCGTGATTTTTCTGATAAAGAAATCTATGTGCGGATCGAAGAAAATGTTCGCGGCGGAGACATTTTCGTTGTTCAGTCTACTTGTTTTCCGGGCAATACCAATTTGATGGAACTGCTGATTATGATCGATGCTTTGCGTCGCGCTTCAGCAAAAAGGATAACTGCCGTGATCCCTTATTACGGATATGCTCGGCAGGACAGGAAAAACGAACCTCGGGTTCCTATCACATCCAAACTGGTTGCCGATTTAGTTGTCACAGCAGGGGCAGATCGCGTTTTGACAGTTGATTTACACGCCGGACAAATTCAAGGGTTTTTTAATATTCCGGTGGATCATCTCTTCGCAATAAATGTTTTGATCGAGTATATCAAAGAGCAAAACTTCGAGAACATGATCGTTATTTCACCGGATGCAGGTGGCGTGGAAAGGGCTCGCGCTTATGCAAAACGATTAGACTCATCCCTTGCGATTATTGACAAACGCCGGGATATTCCTAATGAAGCCAAGGCGATGAATATCATCGGCGATGTAAAAGGGAAAATAGCTTTTATCGTAGACGATATGATTGACACGGCGGGAACACTGATGGAGGCGACCGATGCGCTTTTGGGTGCAGGAGCAAAAGAAGTGCATGCCTGTTGTTCGCATCCGGTTTTATCGGGGCCGGCGGGAGAGCGTATTGCAAACTCACCTATTAAATCAGTGGTGACAACCGATACTATTCCCTTGAATGATGAGCTGAAAAAAAACCCTAAGATAAAAGTGTTATCTGTTGCGTCTCTATTAGGAGAAGCAATTTTAAGAATTCATCAGGAGACCTCTGTCAGTTCCTTGTTCGATTCAACAAAGGATTAAAACATAGTTCCCCTGCCAGAAAATTTTTTACATTGATCGGAGTTTAGAATGTCAGTTTTAACAGGAAAAATAAGAGAACCAAATGGTAAATCAGCCGCACGAAAATTGCGTACGGACGAGTGCATCCCCGCAGTGGTATATGGTCTCAATGATAACGTCAGCTTGTCCGTCAACCCAAAAGAACTAAGCAAATTGATTGAAGCCAAAGGACGCAATGTGCTTATTGAGTTGAAGGTCGATGGCGATAAAGCAGAAAACAGAAACGTTGTGCTACAAGAATTTCAAACTCATCCTCTAAAGCCAGGCTGGGTACATATTGATTTTCTTGAAATCGATGTGACCAAAAAGATCAAAGCAAAAATCCCTGTTGTTCTGGTTGGCGTTTCTCTTGGAGAAAAACAGGGTGGACATGTAAACCACATTATCCGTGCTTTGGAAGTTGAAAGTCTGCCGACAGACATTCCCGAAAAAATAGAAGTGAAAATGGATGAGATAGAGCTAAATCAGATGATTCATGTCTCGGACCTGAAGTTGGGTGAATCTGTATCGATAATAAATAATCCCAACGATGTTGTGGTGAATGTTCATCTCGAAAAAGCAAAAGAAGACAAACCTGAAGGGGAAGAAGGAGCCGAAGGTGATGCTAATACTCCCGCAGACTCCAAAGAGGATGCCGGGAAGAAAGAGGGCGGTAAAAATTAATTGTGTTTTTGATTTTAGGCTTGGGCAATCCCGGGCCGCGTTATGAGCTGACACGCCATAATGCGGGATTTCTTGTTTTAGATAATCTGGCTGATAAATATAAAATCAAGCTGACTCAACACAAGTTTCGTTCCCTTTATGGAAAAGGGGAAATTGAAGGGTTTCCGGTTATACTCGCAAAACCGATGACCTACATGAACGAGAGTGGAAAAGCTGTCAAAGCGCTTCTTGCCGCTTTTAACCTTTCCCCGGAACAGATTCTGGTAACACATGACGATATTGACCTTCCACTTGGAAAAATAAAGACCAAGCTCAAGGGGGGCGATGGCGGTCAATTGGGAATTAGATCGACTATAGAAACTTTGCGAACCAGGGAGTTTTATCGGGTGCGTATTGGGGTCGATCGCCCTGAAGATAGAGAGGACATTGTAGATTATGTTTTGTCCCCTTTTACTGAAGAAGAGTCAGGGCTGTTAAATGATGTCATGAATAAAGCGGTGCAAACGATAGAAGCGGCGCTCAAGGAACTCAATAAACGGAACAACCCTACGGAGGAGTAATAAGAATGCTATCGGAACACAAAGGAGAAATAGCCTTCATTGGTTTTGCCATGGTGGCATACCTGGTGATGGCCGCTTTTGATGCATCGCCAAATTATGTGTATCTCGCTGTTGTTTTTGGTCTCTTCGGACTCATCATCGCTTGGAAACTTTTTGAAGGTGTCGATGACGCACCAGCGGGAAATGAAAAAATGACAGAAATCGCCGACGCTATCCATGAAGGCGCCATGGTCTTTCTTTCAAGGGAATATAAAATCCTTGGCTACTTTATCGCAGGAATTTTTCTACTCCTGCTTGTCCTGATTTCCATGCAAAAAGGGATATGGATTGGATTCTGGACAGCGGTTTCTTATGCCGTTGGTGCAGGTTGTTCTATGCTGGCTGGTTTTTTTGGTATGAATGCAGCAACAACAGCCGGTGTTCGCACTTCTCAGGCCGCAGTTGACGGTGGGCAGTCCAAGGCACTTCTCATTGCATTCAATGGGGGTGCGGTGATGGGACTTTGCGTGGCAAGCCTCGGACTTGTTGGTGTCGGAGGATTATTCCTTCTATTCGGACGCGGAGATTCTTTCATCGTCCTCAGCGGGTTCGCCATGGGCGCAAGTTCCATTGCGTTGTTCGCTCGTGTGGGCGGTGGCATCTACACCAAAACGGCGGACGTTGGCTCTGACCTCGTTGGTAAGGTAGAAGCAGGTATTCCAGAAGACGATCCACGCAACCCTGGCGTTATCGCTGATAACGTAGGCGACTGCGTAGGCGACACAGCAGGGCTGGGCGCGGATATTTTTGAATCTTATTGTGGTTCCATGATCGCCGCCATCGTCCTTGGTGCCAGCATGACTACCTTGCGGTTCGAGTATATGGCCTTGCCAATTATGATAGCCATGGTGGGTTTGCTTGCCTCGGTCATCGGTATTCGTGCCATGACATCCTTGGGAAACATGGACCCTTCAGCGGCACTTAGAAACTGCACGTTTGTCAGTGCCGGTGCCATGTTGTTCGTAGCATTTTTCCTTATTAAAGTCATGGGCCTTCCTTCAGGCGTATTTATTGCTCTCCTTTTCGGTTGTCTAGCAGGAATTGCTATCGGATTAATCACTGAATACTACACAGCCGGCAAACCGGTTATCCGTATTGCAGAAGCGAGCAGTACCGGTGTTGCAACGGTTATGATCACGGGTCTTGCAGTTGCAATGGAAAGCTGTGTTATTCCTGTCCTGATTTTAGCATTGACCATTTTTGTTAGCGCCGAATCTGCCGGTCTTTATGGAGTCGCTCTGGCGGCAGTGGGAATGCTGGCAACCGTAGGAATCACCATGTCGGTCGATGCGTATGGTCCGATCGCTGATAATGCAGGCGGGATTGCAGAGATGGCAGGACTGGGAGAAGAAACCCGTAAAATTACTGACGGACTGGATCAAGTAGGCAATACCACAGCCGCTATCGGTAAAGGATTCGCAATTGGCTCCGCAGCTCTAACCGCGTTGGCTTTGTTTGCGGCATTCACACAGGCCGCGCATATCGATGCCATTGATATTACCAAAACCCATGTGGTCATTGGTATGTTCCTCGGCGGTGTAATTCCATTTTATGTTGCGGCACTGACCATGACTTCGGTTGGCAACGCAGCGATGGAAATGGTTGAAGAAATTCGCCGACAGTTCCGCGAGATTCCCGGACTGATGGAAGGTACTGCCAAACCCGATAGTGCACGTTGTATCGATATCAGCACCAAGGCAGCATTAAGAGAAATGATTGCCCCAGGTGTGGTGGCTTTCCTCAGCCCAGTCATTGTCGGTTGGATGCTCGGCGCTGAAGCCTTGGGTGGAATGCTGATGGGCGCAACCCTCGTCGGTGTTTTACTGGCGCTGTTCATGTCTAACGGCGGTGGTGCATGGGATAATGCAAAAAAATATGTGGAAGCTGGCGCATTGGGTGGTAAAGGTTCTGACGCTCACCACGCTGTAGTCGTTGGAGACACAGTGGGTGATCCGCTGAAAGACACCTCTGGTCCGGCAATGAACATCCTTATTAAATTGATGTCCATTGTGTCGCTGGTGATGGCACCTTTCTTCGTCTAGTGGTTTAAAGTTTTATTTCAAAGAGATGGGGGGTTTCCCCCCATCCCTTTTTGTTTTTCAGGAGATTATTTAATTTGTTAAAATTTGGCATTCACGATTTCATCAATGCACAACCGTTACGCGATGCCCTGAAAACTATGGGTGACTGGACAAAGATAGAGATTCATACCGAAACTCCTGCTCACCTTGCCGATCAGCTTAACCGGGGCGAGCTTGATCTGGCCATGATCCCCGCCATCGAATATTTGAAACATGCAGATCGTTTGCGTTTACTGCCAGGGGTGTCCATTGCATCAAAGAATCAAGTCGGCACAGTTTTACTGGTGTCCAAATACCCGCTGAAGACAATCGAATCTTTGGCTATTGATAACCGGTCCCGTACTTCGGTGGCTTTATTGAAACTGATGTTTAAAAATGAACTGTCGCCTGATTTGAAATGGGTGGATTGTGATCCCAATCCCGAAAAAATGCTGGAAGAACATGATGCCGCGCTCATCATCGGTGACCCTGCTCTGGGGTTTAAAAAAGAAGGCACAACAATATACGATCTTAGCGAAGAGTGGTATCAGAGAACGGGAAAGACTTTTGTGCACGCGGTGATTGCAGTCCGAGAAGGAGTCGAAATTGACGAACGAATTGTAGAAATTTTTCGCGTTGCAAAACAGGAAGGATTGATGAAAATTGCCAGCACGGTGCGTAATCAGGCGCGCCTGACGGGTTTTCCCGAACCATTGTTACTCGATTATCTGCAAAATAAAATTCGTTATAATTTAGGAGGCGAAGAGTTGGACGGATTGAGCCATTTCCAGTCTCTTTGCAAATCCGCCGGACTGATAGATAAAAAAACTCCCTTCGATTTCGCTTTCGATGAAGGAACTATTTAAATCCCCGTGGCTTGCGGCGGGGTCGTTCATTTCCCGCTCAACCCAAAGATTGCATTAAGAAATCTTTTCCTTTAGAAAACCCTGTTTTAATCAACTTGCCTATTTTAACCA
>JAESTE010000007.1 GCA_016763735.1 Nitrospinaceae bacterium
ACCCCGCCGCAAGCAGACGGGGTATCCCAAAAATATTTTTATTTAACAGGCGTGGCAAGCCACGGGGAATTAAACCCACTTTGTGGGATTAAGAATTAGACTTGTATACAACCAGAGCTACGCCGGTAACGGCAATCGCTCCCCCAATATAACCAACCATGCCGATCGGGTCGGGTTGTAAATTTGCAAACCCCATCGCAGGTAAAATTTCCATTCCGATAAGAGTGACCAACGGGTTGAGGGAAATAATAACGCTGATCAGAGCCAGAGGTATATATTTCACCGCTTCGGCCAGTGCTCCGTAGGCAACTAATGTATTGAATCCGCAAAATACAAGAGCCCACCATGCATTAAACCCTGCCGATGCGAACTCCGACCATTCAACCGACCCCACCAGCGTTACGGTTGCCACTGTATAGACTAGAAAATTAAGAGACTGAGCACCGTGTTCCCGGCTGAGGAATTTTTGTGAAATCATATAGCCCACCCACACCATTGCCGCCATGATAATGAGGAAATCAGCAAAATAATAATCGCTGCTCATGGCAACCCGGCTTTGCTGATCGAAGAAAAACAAACCTAGTCCGGCGGATACAACGAACATTCCCATAATTTGTCGAGAGGTTAACCTCTCGCGAAAAACGAACACACCTGCCAGAACAAGAAATACGGATGCTGTTTGAATCAACACAGCCATATTCGATGGACCGCTGATCTCAACTCCCAAAGTGACCCAATAGTAGTTTGCTGTCAAACACAGTCCACCAAAAACTCCCATCCAAGGTGGTTTACGAAGAATGTTTAAAGGACGATTGCCTTTGAATTGCAGAAAAATACCCAGAAGTAGGAATGCTAATGAGAAACGGAACCAAGCAATCGTGCCAATAGTGAATCCTTGCAGTGAAACCTTCAAGATGATCGGCAACACCCCCCATAACAGGGCTGTGACAACAGACAATAAGATTCCACGCATAAAATGACCGGACGGGTCAGAGGTAGGGTTCACAGCAAAGGCCTTTAAGAAGAAAGTCGGGAAAAATTCCTGAGGATAGTGAGTCCAAGTTGCTGGCTTTTTTCCGGATGAAACTGGAAGGCGTGGATATTTTCGTGATGAATTCCCGAAACAAAATCGATTCCATAGTTCGTAGTGGTAGCAACGGTGGCCTTATTTTCCGGCACGACGTAGTAAGAGTGAACGAAATAAAAATAGGATTGGTTGGGAACCGAATCGAATAGCGGGTGAGAGGGTTTTACTTCCACATTGTTCCAACCCATATGCGGGATTTTAAGCGGCTCACCGGAATTAGGCGCATCTTTAAACCCAACTACCTTTCCTTTTAGAATATCCAGCCCAGCTACAGAACCAAACTCTTCTGCCTGACTAAAAAGAAGTTGCAGCCCAAGACAAATCCCCAGAAACGGCTTACCGCTTTGCACCGACTGTTTGACCGTATCAATGAGATCAAATTTCTCCAGGTTATCCATGCAGGCTTTAAATGCGCCAACACCAGGTAGAACAACAGATCTCGCTGAAAGTATTTTTTTTGAATCGCTGGTTACAATGGCTTCGACACCGACAGCTTCAAACCCCTTTTGCACGGAACGGAGGTTACCCATTCCATAGTCGATAATTGCGATCAACTAAAGAGTTCCCTTGGTCGAAGGCACCTCACTGGTTCGTGAATCGAGGGAGCAAGCAGAGTCCAATGCCCGTGCAAATGCTTTGAACAGGGCTTCGGTGATATGATGCAAGTTATTCCAGTACGGGGAATTTAAATGGAGCGTTATGCCGCTGTTGGCAGAGAATGCCTGAAAAAATTCGGGAACCAGTTCGACATCGAACTCTCCGAGTTTGGCTTTCGGCAACTCAACATTAAACACAAAAAAGGCGCGACCACTGATATCAATGATGCATTGTGCCAGTGCTTCATTGAGAGGCACATTAGCTTCGGAAAATCGGCGGATGCCTTTTTTATCACCTAACGCCTCTTTAAAAGCCTGGCCTACTGCAATTCCAACATCTTCGACAGTGTGATGGAAGTCAATATGCGTATCGCCTTGAGCTTTAATGGTCAGATCGAAATAGCCATGCTTTGCCAATTGCGAAAGCATATGATCTAGAAAAGGGACAGGAGTTTTGATTTCCTGAATCCCGGAGCCATCCAGATTCAACTTGACTTCAATTTGAGTTTCGCTTGTGGAGCGTTTTACGTGAGAGGTTCTAGCCATTCAGAATTTGCTTAGCAGTTAGGTCACGCTTTTTTCCATTACCGGAGTATACAGGCTTGCTTCCGTTAGCACCCACCGCTTTTTTACCATTGCCTGAAGCCCACGTTTTACCATTGCCTGAAGCCCACGTTTTACCATTGCCTGAAGCTGCCATTTCTGCAACCGATCCATAGAATGTCATAATGGTTTCAAACATTCCTTCCGGGTCTAGTTTAAGGTCTTTTCTCTGCTGTGTAGTGGAACCGTGTTCCAGAACCATATCATCCAGCCCAATACATTTTACGGGTACAGCATAAATCTGTTCTTCCTGAAGCGTCTCAAGAACAGCAGACCCAAACCCACCTTTCAAAGAATGCTCTTCAGTCGTAATGAGGCACCGTGCACTGTTGGCATATTGGACTATCAGTTCTTTATCCACCGGCTTAGCAAACCGCGCATTGATTACCGCAACACTAACACCCTCTTTTTCGAGCATAGAGGAAGCCTGCATTGCCCAGTCCACCGTATGACCGTATGCAAAGATAGCGACGTCGGAGCCGTCTTTTAGCACTTCGCCTTTACCTATTTCCAACACTTTCATTTCCGCATCCAGTGGAATGCCCAATCCAGCCCCTCTAGGATAACGCATAGCTATAGGACCTTTATGCTCAATAGCGGTTTTAAGCATATGGCGTAATTCATTTTCGTCTTTGGGTGCCATGACCACCATATTCGGCAATGTGCGGAGGAAGGCTATATCGTAAAGTCCTTGATGCGTAGCACCGTCTTCGCCAACAATTCCAGCTCGGTCCAAAGCAAAGGTAACATCAAGATTCATCAGACAAATATCATGCACCACCTGATCGTAGGCACGCTGCAGAAATGTGGAGTAAATTGCTGCTACCGGGCGAAAGCCTTCGATGGCCAACGCACCCGCAAATGCAACACCATGCTGCTCTGCCATACCCACATCAAAAGTGCGATCTGGAAACTCTTTGCCGAATTTACTGATACCCGTTCCATCAGGCATGGCGGCAGTGATGCCCACTATTTTCTCATCTTCTTTAGCAAGCTCTATCAGAGCATCCGCAAACACAGTCGTATACGCCGGATTGGATTTTTTCTTGTGAAATTCACCGGTCAGAATATTAAATGGTTTAGCACCATGCCAGACATCGGCTTTTTCTTCTGCCTGTTCATAGCCTTTGCCTTTACGGGTCACCACATGCATCAGAGTTGGCCCTTTAAGGTCTTTAACCGTAGAAAAAGTTTCGATAAGAGTTTTCACATCGTGCCCGTCTATCGGCCCAACATAACGAAAGCCAAGGTCTTCAAACAATCGACCCGGGATAAAAACCCCTTTTATAGCCTCATCAATTTTGTGCGCATAACGAGAAATTTCTTTTCCAATTCCCGGAACAGCCAGCAAAAGTTGGTCGATTTCTGCCTTGATCTTCAGCATAACCTGTCCGGTCATAATCTTACTGAGATGGGCGGACATACCTCCGACATTAGCGGAGATAGACATTTCATTATCGTTGAGAACAACAATCATATCGCTTTGAATGTGCCCCGTATGATTGAGGCCTTCAAAAGCCATCCCTGCTGTCAGAGAACCATCACCGATGACAGCCACCACATTATTATCAGCTTTTTTGAGATCACGCGCTTTGGCAAAAGCAAGTGCGGCGGAAATGGATGTACCCCCATGTCCGCAATTCCAAGTATCGTGCTCACTTTCTTCGCGTTTGGTGAAACCGCAGAGCCCGTCCGCCTGACGCAACGTGCCAAACCGGTTTTTCCTTCCCGTCAACAGTTTGTGGACATAGGACTGATGCCCCACATCCCAGACAAACTTGTCTTTAGGACTGTCAAAAACGTAATGCATGGCCATCGTCAGCTCCACCACGCCTAAATTAGAAGATAGGTGACCTCCGGTCTTGGAAATCGTATCCAAAAGCATGTCACGAATTTCCCTCGCTACTTCGGGAAGATTCTTAATTGGTATATTTTTCAAATCCTGGGGACTATCAATATTATCTAAAAACTTGCTCATGGGCGATCCCAGTCAAAAAGTTCGTTGCACAAAAAACCGAGCAATTTCCCTGAGGGGGTCGGCTCGATCATCAAATTCTCTCAAACACTCTATACTTTCTTCTACCAACTCTTCGGCTTTTTGCTTCGACACATCCAAGCCATACAATGCCGGATAGGTGGCCTTATCTTTTGTCAGATCACTGCCAATATCCTTACCTAATTTTTCCTGATCTCCTGTAATATCGAGAATATCATCAATGATCTGGAAGGCCAGCCCAATATGGGCTCCAAATCTTGACAAGGAATTCAATTGGCCCTCTGTAGCTTGGCTTAGAATCCCACCACATCGAATACATGCTCTAATCAGAAACCCTGTTTTGTATATATGTATATATTCTAGAGTTTCTGCGGTAATCGGTTTACCTTCCGACTCAAGGTCAACCACCTGACCTCCAATCATTCCCGTTGAACCCAGAGCACTCGCCATTTCGTGCGTTGCTTTCAAGATACAATCGGGTGGAACGGACTCCATCCCTGCTGCTCGGGTCATCAGGATGAATGCTTGTGTCAGCAAGGCATCGCCCGCTAAAATAGCAGTAGCCTCACCGAAAACTTTGTGGTTTGTGGGTTTTCCTCGCCGCAGATCATCATTATCTAAGGCTGGCAGGTCATCATGGATCAGGGTGTAGGTATGTATCATCTCAGCAGCCACCGCGAAGGGCAGAACTGCTTGTCGATCTCCTCCTACTGCTTCTGACGCCGCCATGACCAGCGCGGGACGCAACCTTTTCCCTCCAGCCAAAAGACTATAACGCATCGCTTCATGGATGCTTTCAGGATAGGCTTTGCCGTTAGGCAAAAGATCGTTTATCCCTTCATCTATTAGCTTTTTACCTTCAGAAAGGTACTGGGATGCAGACAAACCACTCAATAAAATCAAACAATTATTAGGTTTCCGATAGTACTGCTTATCCAACAAAATACTACCATATATCCAACACCAGTCAACTTTAATAGTTCGCGTCATCCCTATCAGGCAAACACTTCATTTATAAGCTTTTCCCTGTTTTTAAAAAAATCCGCCTAGCTGGATTTTTGCATAACCAAACAGAAAAAAAACCTTGAAACGTTTCTATACCTCCAGACAAATTAGAGACACTGATGCTTGTATTTTTCTGAATGTTTCTATATCATTGGCATTCATTTTCATTCAAAAAATTTTCATTAGGCAGATACCTTACGCGTTTACCAGTTTCCGCCTTTTAATTTCTTTAAAAAATAGGATCCCAGTATGTATAGTCTAACAGTCACATGGGTCGGTTATCTTTCTCTGATTTGCTTTTGTTTGGCATATACGCTTGTCATCTTTGAAGAGCAGATTCATATGCGAAAATCAAAACCGGTTATTTTAATCGGTTGTTTCATGTGGGCTTTGATCGGTATTTATGAAGCACAACATGGTTCGCATGACCCGCAACATACCGCCCATCATTTTGTCAAAGAGTTGATTGCAGAAATTGGTGAACTCTTTTTCTTTTTGTTGGTGGCTATGACTTATATCAATACCATGGACGAAAGAAATGTTTTTAAAGCTCTACGTGCTTGGCTACTGAAAAAGAAATTGGGATTCAAAAAACTTTTCTGGGCCACGGGAATCATCACTTTCCTACTTTCACCACTTGCAGACAACCTGACCAGCGCTCTGCTAATGTCTACGGTCGCACTGGCAGTAAGCAATGGCAATGGCAAGTTCATTGTTCCAGCTTTCGTAAATATTATCGTAGCCGCTAACGCGGGTGGTGCATGGAGTCCCTTTGGAGATATCACAACTCTTATGGTCTGGACTTCTGGAAAAGTCCAAACCATGGAGTTTTCCTATCTGGTGCTGCCATCCATCGTGAACTGGCTTATTCCTGCCACAATCATGTACTTTTTTGTTCCCGATGAATATCCCGAACCAGACAAGGAAGAAATAGAAATGAAACCCGGCGCAAAATTTATTATTTTCCTGGGAGTATTCACAGTTGCTACGGCTGTTTCTTTCCATCAGTTCTTACATCTTCCCCCATTCATGGGAATGATGTTTGGTCTTGGACTACTAATGATGCAAGGCTATTACTTAGCACGCTGGGGAGAGCAGAGACACCTCAGAAGAATGGGTGTCCCGGAAGAGAGAAGAACTCGCCCACGGTTTGACATCTTCGAAAGAGTGGAAAGTGTTGAATTTGATACTCTGTTATTTTTCTTTGGTGTTTTAACAGCAGTGGGGGCTTTGCAATATATTGGCTACCTGGCACTTGCAAGCGAAAACATGTATGGCACCATGGGACCGACT
>JAESTE010000119.1 GCA_016763735.1 Nitrospinaceae bacterium
GCAGCCCGACGAATATTTATGATCAGGAAATTCTCGTCAGCAACGGACTTGTGCATCAAGAAATGCTAGATGTCCTGCAAAAAGGCCAAGTGTAATACTTCTAATGGCCCCGTCCATGAAAAAACCTTTCTTATTTTTCCTGATTTTATTCTTGCTGGCCGGGTGCCAGTCCACCAATGGTAAAGATTGTGCCGGGTGTGCCTATGACGTGTTTCTATGGAAAACTGCGGTCGATACGATTGTATTAGCAAACTTTCCTGAAGAAGAGTTCAATGCGGTGGTGCATTATGCCGACTTTTCAAATGCATGGGTAACAACGGGTAATGAAATAAACATTACTGCGAATTTGCTTCACGAGTTATCAAAAGAACAGCGAGTTGCGGTTGCGGCACATGAAATTGCGCATCTTAAGGCGGGGCATTACTACACCAAGCTGGGTGTTTCTATTCTGACTTCGATTAGGTTTTTAGTTTTAAATATTTTTGTTCCTGGTGCGGGCTACAGTGAATACTTGATCAAGCCTGCATTAGTAGGTGGGTTCTCGCGTCCTCAAGAATTGGAAGCGGATAAGATGGGAGTTGAATATTTGAATAAGGCAGGTTATTCACCTGAATATTTTCTGCAACTCCTGGAAGTGTTTCGTAAAAAGTCAGGCAAGAAACCCGAAGAAGCCAGCTACTTCTCCACCCACCCCACAAATGAAGAACGGATGCAGCAGATCATAAACTTAAAAAAAGCCAACGATTGATGTAGATTATTTCTTTTGGGATTTGTCGGGATCAACCAGATAGGTGTAGCCGCTCAGACCTTCTTTGTAAAGACTCAGAAAGTCATCCGCTTCTTTTTGTGTGACAACACCTCGTTGCACACAACCGATGAGGAATCCGTCAATGCGCCCCGCAAGTTCATCCGCAGAAAACTGGACATAGTCGAGCACATCGGTTACATCTTCACCTTCAATGATCTGCTCGTATTTTATTGTGCCATCGTCGTTCAGAGAAACGTGAACAGTGTTAGTGTCTCCAAATAGATTGTGCAGATCACCTAAAATTTCTTGATAAGCCCCCGTCAGAAAAATGCAGAGAGAATAGGTTGCGCCGGGTTCCAGTGCATGAACGCGAAGGGTGCTTTCCGTCCCTCGGTTAGTGCCGATGAAAGTGTCTATCTGTCCATCCGAATCGCAGGTGATGTCTGCGAGCGTGGCATCGCGAGTGGGTTCTTCGTTCAATCGGTAAAGGGGCACTACTGGAAAGACCTGATCAATAGCCCATGAGTCTGGAACCGACTGGAAAACTGAAAAGTTGCAGAAATATTTGTCTGCCAATCGGGTTTTTAAGCTGCGGATTTCATCGGGCGTGAATTTTAGACGCGAACTCAACTTTTCTATTTTGCGGCAAATGCCCCAGAAGATTTTTTCTGACATAGCCCGGCTTTCAAGAGAGATCATGCCCATGAGAAACTGGTTCTGCGCTTCATCTTTTAAATGCACAGCATCATGCCAAGACTCATTTAGATTTTTATTGGAGGTTGAGTCGAGGACATGGAAAATTTCTTTAACCACTTCAGGAGCATCCTCGCCGATTTCAATTGTTTCGCTCCATTCAGGAAAGCTTGTAACATCTAAAACGTTAACTACCAGTATGGAGTGGTGAGCTGTCATGGCTCGTCCCGATTCGGAGATAATATTCGGGTGCGGCAGGTTTTCTTTGTTACAAATTTCTAAAAGATGATACACCACATCATTGGCGTACTCCTGTACCGAGTAATTGGTGCTGGACGCGAATGTCGAACGAGAACCGTCGTAGTCTACTCCTAGCCCACCGCCGACATCAATGTATTGAATGTTGCAACCGAATCGCATCAGTTCAGAGTAGAACCGTCCCACTTCCTGCA
Organism: Nitrospinaceae bacterium; assembly: GCA_016763735.1. Classification (GTDB taxonomy): domain Bacteria; phylum Nitrospinota; class Nitrospinia; order Nitrospinales; family VA-1; genus UBA8687. The sequence goes on from JAESTE010000119.1 coordinate 1,894, forward strand.
AACTGTTTTTTATGCGGCGTATATTAGTGATCTGGCTGCCTAAATGAAAATGGATTAATTTGATGCAGTCGAGAATGTTTTTATCTTTGGCTATTTTCAAGGCTTCCATCAACTCGATAGAGTTCAGGCCAAATTTTGAGTGTTCTCCCGCCGAAGAAGACCAACGCCCCTGACCGGCGCTCACCAGTTTGATACGCAGTCCTATATTAGGTTGTACGCCAAGTTCTTTTGAGACTTTTTCTATCAGAGATAATTCGTTCAGCTTTTCTACGACAATAAAAACTTTTTTCCCCAGCTTTTGACTCATCAAAGCCAGTCGTATGAAGGATTCATCTTTATAACCGTTGCAGACCAGCAGAGCTTCAGGGTTATCTAGTATAGCTAGAATGGCGTGTAACTCGGGTTTGGACCCGGCTTCGAGTCCGATATTGTAGGGCTGGCCGAATTTTACGATTTCTTCCACAACCTGTCGCTGTTGGTTCACCTTGATGGGATATACCCCGTGGTATTGGCCGTTATACCCGTATTCTTCAATGGCTCGCTGAAAAGAATTGGCGAGATTCGCAATGCTGGCTTTCAGGATGTCCGAAAAACGGATGAGGACAGGAAGCGAATAACCCTTGGACTGGATGTCATCGACTAGAACCTTGAGGTCAATATCATGTTGATTTTCACGGTTGGGGCGGACAACGATATTGCCTTTGGTATTGATGTCGAAATAACCCGCACCCCAGCCGTTGATATTGTAGTGCTCACGAGCTTCGTCAATGGTCCACTTTGGCATTCAGAGGAGTCCTTTTTAGCTAATTAAATTTATGAATTGAATTCATCCAAATTACCTCAAAGCTTGATAATGTCAATTGAAAACAAAGCATTTTTGTGAGTTACGAAACTGTGTTATAAATTCTGGATTGTTCCATTGAATCAGCCATCCCAATAAGAGATAAAAAATGAAAATTGAAAAAGTTGAAGTACAGGAAATTGCCCGTCAGTTTGGCACTCCTGTTTATGTATACAGTCTGGAAATTCTGCGTCAGTCGATAAACGAGATTAAAAAACTTTCTCCCGTCACTCGTTATGCGATGAAAGCTTCTTCCAATGTCAAAATCTTGCAGGAGATGTTGGCGAATGGAGTGAAGATCGATGCGGTGAGTGTCTATGAAGTTCAACGTGCGATTCGAGCGGGTTATAAGGCAGAAGGCATTTGTTTTACCAGTGATGTTTTTTTCAACGCCGATGACGTGAACTATTGCCTCGACAATAATATCTATTGTAACTGCGGCACATTGGGAATGGTTGAGGAATATGGTCAGGCTTTAAAAAAGCACGGGTCGGGTTCCGCAAAAATTTCTATACGGATCAACCCTGGTGAAGGGGCAGGACACTCTAAAAAGACCAATACGGGTGGACCTTATAGCAAACACGGCATCTGGTATCAGAATCTGGATGAGGTAAAACAATTATTGAAAAAATATGACCTGACTCTGTCAGGCGTGCATATGCACATCGGATCAGGTGGCGACATGGAACACCTCAAACGCATTACCGGGAAACTGGTGGAGTTTGCCAAAGAGTTTCCCGATGTGGAGACGGTCAACTTCGGTGGCGGATTGCCTTACCAATATGACCCCGATCAACCGCAGGAAGATATCTCCGGTTACAAATCCATTATTGATGAACGGGCCAAGGTTCTAAATGAACATTTCGGTCGGGACATAGTTTGTGAAATTGAACCGGGAAGACGCTTCGTGGCAGGTTGCGGTTACTTGATCGGCGAAGTTCGATCGCTCAATCATACCTTCGATGAAGAAGGAAAACGGATCGACTATGTGCTGACCAATGTCGGGTTCTGTCATTTGATCCGACCGATGGCTTATGGTTCATTTCACCCTATCTGGTTTGATGGTGAAAACCTGGGGCCGGAGAAGGATCTTATTATTGCAGGGCCTGTTTGCGAATCCGGGGATGTGCTAACACAGAAAGATGACGAGCCGGTTCCAAGAAAATTACCGATGCCGAAACCGGGTGATTGCATTGTTATAGGTGGGGCAGGGGCTTACGGGCATGTCATGTCTTCTAACTACAATTCGCAACCTCTCATTCCAGAAGTGATTATCGATGGCGACCAATGCACACTAACCCGAAAACGCCAGACCCTTGATGACA
>JAESTE010000008.1 GCA_016763735.1 Nitrospinaceae bacterium
AAGGGACTCCTTCGTACCGGTTATCTTTGGGATAAGGTTCGAGTGCATGGCGGGGCGTATGGAAGCAGCAATTCTTTCGATTTTTTAACGGGTGATTATGGTCTCGTTTCCTACCGCGATCCCAACCTATCCGAGACATTGAGCGTGTACGATGAGATCGCCGATTTTCTGGGGCAACTTGCAATCCCGCCAGAGGAATTAAAGAAAATAATTATTGGTTGCGTTGGGAAAATGGACCCACCTATGACTCCGGACCGGAAAGGGTCCGCCTCCATGATCGATCACCTCACGGGGCGAACGCATGAGATGAAGTTGCAGTTTCGCCGTGAACTATTAGCGACCGAACCAGCAGATCTAAAAAATTATGCGGGTCTTTTTCAGAAAATCCGTGATGAAGGCAACGTCTGCGTTCTTGGAAACGAAAATAAACTCAAAAAAGAAAAGGCAGTGTTCAGTGAGCTGGTAAAAGTATTTAACTAATAGAGCCATACCCAGTATGCTTTAAAGTTTTGCAGGACACAAAGGGTTCCTCCCTTGAAAACTTAAAGTGAGCGGGCAAATGCCATTGCCTTTTCCATGTCAGGAAGTTCTGATAGTTCTGCAACAATTTCCAGATACCTGACGATTCCTTCAGAATCGAGAATAATAATGGCGCGTGCCAGCAGACGATTTTCTTCGATAAGTAATCCCGTTGATTTTCCAAACTCGGCATCACGATAGTCCGACAAAAATATTATATTTTTCATTTTGGTTTTGCTAGCGAAGCGTTTTTGCGCAAAAGGAAGGTCGCGACTGATGGTTATCAGGTTGGCGATTTTACCGGGGCCTTTATTTTCTTCGCTGAGTATATGAGTTTGTTTGTCGCAGGTGGGGGTATCCAGAGAGGGGACGACACTCAATAGGGTCACTTTGCCTTTGAACGATTGCAAGTCAACCATGTTCATTCCCAGATCAGGAAGTAGGACGGTCGGGAGCATTTTTCCCGTCTGTAATTTCTCTCCTGTTAGAGTTAAAGGTTTGCCTCCTAAAGTAATGGTTTGTACTTCCCCACACCATACAGAGCCAGAAAATATAAAAAAGCCTACCAAAAATAAAGATAAAGAAGATAAGATTATCTTGTTCATAATTTCTCCTTTTATTAATATGGAATCATGGATCAATTTAACACAATATCCGGACTTAAAAAAAATATCAAAGCCTGTACTCTCTGCGAGGCCGATCTTCCCTATCCCCCGAAACCTGTTTTTTCATTTTCTGCGCGATCAAAAATTCTGATTGTTGGTCAGGCCCCGGGAATCAAGGTACAGAAATCCGGTATTCCCTGGAACGATGCCAGTGGTGACAGATTGCGTGAGTGGATGCAGGTATCCAAAGAACAGTTTTATGATACGAAATATTTTTCAATTGTACCTATGGCATTCTGTTATCCCGGTAAAGGTAAGTCTGGAGATTTACCTCCCCCACCCAAATGTGCAGAAACATGGATGCAGCCCATTCTCGATAAGGTTCCCGAAAGGCGACTTACTCTTTTAATAGGTCAATATGCTCAAGCCTGGTTTTTGCAATCAGGCAAAAAAGCTACCTTGACCGAAACGGTGAAGAATTGGCAAGAATATCAACCGGAATACTTTGTTTTGCCGCACCCTTCGCCCCGCAATAATATCTGGCTTAAGAAAAACCCGTGGTTTGAAAAAATGCTGGTGCCGAAATTGAAAAAAAAGATTAAAGGATTGATTGCTTGAAAGTTAAAACTCCACAACGGTAACGCCGGTGCCACCTTCTTCGCGTCTGCCCGGAGAAGACTGTTTGCAAAGACCTGCTTTTTCCAGGTAATTATTGACGAGTGCTTTTATCGTTCCCATTCCATGTCCGTGAATGATTGTTACCCTTGGCGCTTTTGTTACGATTGCACGACTGATGAAAGCTTCCATTTTCGCTTCTGCATCTTCAGAGTTCAAGCCTCTGAGGTCGCAGGAAGATTCGCCTTGTGACTCGGCTTCAATGTTCAACGAAACTTTTTTACTTTCTTGTTTAGGATTGTTTTTACGCCGGGGATTACCGCGTATCGAAGATGTCTCGACAACGGTAGTTATGTTTCCCATTAGGACTCTTACCTTTTTCTTTCCTTTGGGAGACTCAAGAAGCGTCGCCGTTGCGCCCAGCTTTATAAGCAATATTGTATCTCCAATTTTCAGATCGTCTGAGCTGAGATTCCATTCCTCCAGATTATGATCGGATGTCAGTGGGGCCTTGCCTATCGCTTGAATTTTATTTTCTACTTTGCGTATTTTGGGTAAGCTTTTTTCCCCTTTGATCTCTTGAATCATTTTGTGGATTTCCGCTTTTCCGGCGCGTACTTCTAATTGTAGTTTCTTATTTTTATTTTTCTGGAAATCCTTTTCTTCTTCACGAAGGCTTTGAGTGATTCTATTCTGTTCTCGGTTCAGCTGTTCAACTTCTGCTTTGAGTTCTTTAATTTTTTCCTGGTCCTGGTGCATTTGCAAGCGTTGCCGGGTCAGGTCTTCCAGTAGGTTTTCAGCGCGCTTATCCTTAGCTTGGTATAAGTTGCGTGCGTGATCAATGATGCTTCTTTGCAATCCCAATCGCTCAGCGGTGTCGAGTGCGGCGCTTTGACCAGGGGCACCAAAAATCAAACGATAGGTGGGGCTGATCGTGTCGATATTAAATTCAGTGCAGGCATTGAGAAAACCTTCCTGGGTCTGCGCCAGAATTTTCAGGGAAAAATAATGTGTTGAGACTAACGTCATTACATTTTTTCGTTTTAATTCCAGAAGAATCGATTCCGCGAGAGCGGCACCTTCGTTGGGATCAGTGGCTATCCCCAACTCATCCAGAAGTACCAAAGAGCCTGAGGTTGCATTGTCAATAATACGAATGATTTTTTCCAGATGACCGGAAAATGTGGATAGCTTTAATTGAATATTCTGATCATCGCCAATGTCTGAGTAGATTTCCGGAAAAAATGGGATATGAGATTTTTTTTCCACTGGTAGAAAAAGTCCAGCCCTCACCATTAGCGACAATAGGCCCAAAGTTTTTAACGTCACTGTTTTGCCACCTGTATTGGGGCCAGAGATGATGACAACTTTTGTTGAGTCTTCCCATTCAATAGAATTGGGTATGACGGTTTCGCCATCCAGCGTCAGTTCAGGATTGCGCGCTTCCTTTAATTGCATTTTGGACTGCAGGTTCATTGGGCAATTTACAGCATTCATAGATTTTGCCAGACGGGCCTTGGCGTAAATAAGGTCGAGGGTTGCCAGGTTCTCCATGTTTTTTTGCAGGGATTCTCTGTGCTTGTTAGTTTGCATTGCAAGAGATTGTAAAACTCGAGCCTTTTCCTGCGCTATTTTCAATCGCGCGATTTTCAATTGATTATTAAGGGGAACGATAGATGCTGGTTCTATAAAAAGTGTCTGCCCTGTCCCTGAGATGTCATGGACAATTCCATCCACCTTCGATTTATACTCCGAGCGGATAGGGATCACCATTCTTTCCTGCCTTTCGGTGATATAGGAGTCCTGCAACGCTTCTTTTATAGTCGTGCTGGAAAAGAGCTTGCGGATTTTTTCTTCGAGCTTGTTGCGAGCGGCTTCGGTGTCTCGAATCGCTTGTTTCAATTCCGGTGTGGCATTTTCTTTTATATTACCTTCATCGTCGATGCAGCGGATCAAGTCATCAAGGAATTCCTTCAAGGGGTCAAGTTGTGATAGCCAGCCCTGGATATTGGGGAAGGCTTCTTTTTTAGCAAGGTCTTTGCGAAGGTTTCTGCAAAGTCGCAGCAATTTCATAATGATGAGACATTGGCCTGGGGTAATCGTGCGTTGCTCGTCCACATCCTTGAAAATGGGATGGATATTTTCAAATCTATCCATGGGGAACGATTCCAGCGAATCCAGCAAAGCCATCATCTCAGCTGTTTCGTCCAGCCGTTTTTGCGCAGTTTCAAATTCTGTTTCGGGTTTTAATTGCAGACAATAATCGTGGGTGTAAGGCGAGCAAGTGTGATTGGCCAGAGCTGCGGTGATTCGCTCCCAACCCAGGAGCTTCATAGACTTTATTAAAAGAGGTGTCTCGCTCATAGCCGAGATTGAACCAGAGTGGTTTCCAGAAGAATATTGACCTTCGCATCGTAAAGCCGATTCGGATCGCGAAGATTTTTGTACCCATAAAGTAAAACCCCGAGATCTTTTTTTACTTTCTTTTGATAGCTTATTTTTTTTTCTCC
>JAESTE010000120.1 GCA_016763735.1 Nitrospinaceae bacterium
CCCTTTTTTGGTGCGCGGATTATGCAGCCGATCTAAAAAATAAAAAAGATTTGAGTTTGAAACTTCCAAGCCGAGAAACTGAGTAGCAGCCTCTTCCAGGTTTTGTGCTTCGTCAAATACCACTGCATCAAAAGCCGGTAGTACGGCCCCAGAGTTTGCGACATTCGCAAAAAACAAATGATGATTTACGATCAACAAATGTGCGCCGAACCATTTCTTTCGCGCTTTAAAATAAAAACAGGATGAATGAGTCTCGCAATTTTTCCCAAGACAAAGGTCTTTCTGTCTGCCTACCTCTTCCCACACTTGCGGCATGACTTCAAACGGAAGGTCATTGCGATAACCGGTTTCCGTTTTTACCGCCCAGTCGAACACTCCGTTCCACTGAGCCTCCTCATCGGCTTTATTAAAAAGTCCTGCCTGGGCAGAGCGTTTCAGCCTGCGCAAGGAAAGATAATTCTCATTGCCCATACAAAGAGCATAACGAAAAGGAATACCGAGTTTGTCCCGAAGAAAGGGAATGTCGTGATTGAGTATTTGTTGTTGCAGAGTTTTAGTGTAAGTAGAGATAACAACTTTTTTGTTGTTTTTTACTGCCCAAAGAATAGCTGGAACAAGGTAGGCGAGACTTTTGCCCGTTCCCGTCCCCGCCTCAACAATGAGATGCTTTGCATCGCCGAAGGCTGTTTCTACCGCCTGTGCCATTTCGATTTGCTGGGGCCGATGTTCAAAGCCTTCCAGTTGTTCAGAAAGTAACCCACCGGCTCCTAAAATTTTTTCTACGTTTTCCGTGGTCATTACCGGGCATGGTAAAGCGGTAAATTGAAAAGAGCAAAGCTTATTTTGATTTGTGATTTTTCCGGGAGGTTGAATTAGAGGCATGAATTCCTTATAGTATATTTAGGAAACTAACTTGGAGGTCTAATGAAACTAATTTCTTTTGGTATTATTTTTACCCTGCTTCTTGTGAGCGGAGCTTGGGCAGATGGTAGTAAGCAAAGGAAAATACTCCGCACGTCACAAATGGTTTTGGAAGAAATTCAAAAATCTCCAGACCAGCAGATTCCCATGAGCCTGATATCCAAAGCCAAGGCAATAATTGTGTTCCCCACTATGTTGAAAGCAGGTTTTTTTGTAGGTGCCCGTTATGGAAAGGGAATTGCATCTGTCCGTGCTGAAGAAACCGGAGAATGGGGTCCACCCGCTTTTCTATTCACCACTGGCGGAAGTTTCGGTTTCCAGTTCGGAGCGCAAGCGGTTGACTTGATTCTTCTCGTGATGTCGCAAAGAGGGCTTGAAGGTTTATTGAACGAACAATTTACGCTCGGGGGCGATATTGCTATTTCCGCTGGACCCGTAGGGCGCCATGCTGAAGCCTCTGCTGATATTTTCATGCAAGGTGAGATTTATTCCTATTCCAGGAGTAAAGGTCTGTTTGGGGGCATTTCTTTGAAAGGTACCATCATTACCAGCGATAGTGATGCTAATCTTGCTTATTACGGACACCCCTATACCTCAGAAGATATTCTGTTGACGAAACAAGTCCGAAAAGTTCCCGAATCGGGAAAACAGTTCATAAAAATCTTCAATCACCTCGCCCCCCCGGGCCATGCCCGGTAGAAATAGGTCTATTCTTTTTATAGCAAAACCATTGCCTCCGGGCTTCTAGAAATATTTCTATTTTGAGATTTTATTGCTGGTGGATCACGCCCAGCTACGCCGCGATGCGTTCGCGGATTTTTGCGCTCAGGATATCGAGGGTGATGACAACTATTGCAATGGCTAGCAATGCTGTACCCGCTTTATTGTATTGCAGAAGATTGATCCATTGTTGCAGCAGAAAGCCGATCCCGCCTCCACCCACGAAACCGATGATTGTTGACATCCGGACATTGATATCCCACCGATAAAAACTAAGTGCCAGGAAAGGCAAAATTACTTGCGGTAAAACTCCGAACACCACGACTTGAATAGGTCTCGCGCCGACTGCGGTAATCGCTTCGACAGGGCCCGTATCGATGCTTTCAATTTGTTCGGAAAAAAGTTTTCCTAAAGCGGCGATGGAATGCACCCCCAATGCCAGAACTCCTGCGAAAGGACCAATGCCCACCCAAACCACAAAGAGGATGGCCATAACTAAAGGTTCGATAGACCGCAACAAATTGAGTGTTGTCCTTACGCTGTAATAAATAATGGTTCCCAGCAAGTTTCCCGTCATTAGGTTTCTTGAAGCGAGGAGGCTTAATGGAATTGCAATTAAAATGGCAAAGGTCGTTGCCATCAAAGCCAGGAATAAGGTTTCTACCATCTTGTCAATTGTTAGGTGTAAAGTTTCGCTGACCTGCAAAGAGCCCTCGGGCCAAGTCACAACCGCCCTAACCGTTTGCCGGTTTCCGCGAGCACTTGGGGGGACCGTAACGTCTTTTTGAAAGTTGCCAGTTGCATTGGTTGTAAAATTTCCGAGTGGAAATTCTTGTTCGATTTCATTAACCCAGAACAGTGTGCCCTTGGAGTTTGCTTTTAAGCGCAGTCCTGCTACCGTCAGGCGGTCTCCAATTTGCCCCGAACTTTGAGACAAAACCAGCTTTTTACCCGGATGGCCTGAGGTTTTGCTGCCAGATGGATCTGTCGTCAGAAAAAACTCTGCCTCTGTTGTCTGGCTTTGTTTTTGCCGGGAAAACAGGTCAGGATGCACAAGTTCTTTGACAAGCGGTTTTACTAAATGGAAGTCGCTAAATAATTCACCCAGATTGATTTCAGTTACTTTCCAGCCATAGCTGTAGACAGCTAGAACCGCCAAAGCGATGAAAATAAATTTTGTTCTAGCGTAAATTGGCAAGGACATGATGTCTTCCAGATATTGGGAACTCTATTAAGAAGCATTGTTTCGCAAAAAAAAGAATAGACCTATAACCTCCCACGCTAGTGGGCTAGTCGAGTTCGAATTCTTCTTTCCAGTCGTCATCGTCTTCCAAGGGTTTCTGATCTTTTTTGTTGAGGACGAAGTTTTCGAGAACTAGGGTATCCATTTCAGTGCGCATAAAACAACGGTAGGCTTGTTCGGGTGTGCACACAATGGGCTCTCCGCGAACATTGAAGGAGGTGTTGATCAGCACTGCACATTGAGTTGCCTTTTCAAATTCGCTGATCAAATCGTGATATCTTTTATTGGTATCCTTATGCACCGTTTGAATGCGAGCGGAATAGTCAACGTGAGTGATAGCGGGAATTTGGGACCTGGGAACGTTTAATAAATCTATTCCAAAAAGTTTATTCTGTTCGTCGGTCATGGAAATCCTTTTGTCTTCCCGCACTCCGGCGACCATTAACATATAGGGACTTTCTGAATCCATTTCGAACCACTCCCCAACTTTTTCTGCCAGGACCGAAGGAGCGAAAGGGCGAAACGATTCGCGATATTTTATTTTTAGATTCATGATGGATTGCATTTTCGGATTACGCGGATCGCCAAGGATGC
>JAESTE010000121.1 GCA_016763735.1 Nitrospinaceae bacterium
GGTTTTGCCTTCTACTTCTCCTTTGGGGCGGGGGTGTGCCGGAACGTATGTTGGAACTCCTGAGCCAGCCATTCAGGTTTGAACCTCATATCCAACGATTTGTACGGCTTGCCTTTAAAGTTGATCTTGATCGTTATTACCGTCCCTGCTTTTAGCTTTAACCTTCGGTGAGACACCGGCTTTCTGGACCCCGAAAGGTTTCCGAAGCTCCGATAGAATTCCAACGTGCCCTTTTCCGGCCAGGTCCCGCCATTATTGGTGATTCTGTAAACGGCCTTCCCATTTTCGCATCGTCCTTCAATTTTGAGGTCCACGGGCCGCGCCCTGGTTCCGTCAATGGCGCTGACCAGGCCGGATTTCAGGACGTACACGTAGTTATCCGCCCAGGCCGGGGACGACATGAAAAGGGCCACGATCAAAGTCAGACCCAAAAAACTATTTCGGATGTAGTTGGCGACTGTACTGGAAGAAAAAGGTTTCTTGAGGACCGCTAGCGTCTCTGTGGCTTCGACGGGGACTTTTCCCGGATATCCGTCATCGCCAGTGATCATTATGAACTTCGTTTTCGGGAGCAGTTTCTGCAAATGTCCGATAACCTTTAAGCCGTCCAAGTCCGGAAGGTTGTAATCCATCAAGACGAATGCCGGGTAGAATTTTTTGGCGAGACGGACCGCTTCAAAAGCGTCCTTGGCTCTGTAAGTGGTGAGTTTAAGTTTCCCCAATGCTTCAATGATATCATCGAGCCAATCCTGGCTGCCATTAACGACCAGAACCGATTTCGTTTTCTCGGACCGCATGTTCGCCATCGAACTTTCAAGCCTTGAGAATGTTGCTGAAAAATATACAAGGTAGCCGTTACGCCGTTGCGAACAGGTTGTTAACGCATGATGAATGCGTGTAACGTTTTTCTCCGGCAATCAGACGGATGGCCTGCTCCGGCAAAACGGTTCAGACGGATAAGTCGCCGCGTTGAGCGATTTCCTCGCCGAGCCGCGCCACGCTGTCGATGAATTCGTTTGAATTGATCGGCTTGGTCAGAAATTCGCGAACGTGTTGGTGCATGGCCTGTTGAACATCGGCCATGGTCCCGTGGCCGGAAACCATGATGCACTGGATGTCCCTGGCCTGGTCCTGGCGCAATTGGTGGATCAATTCCAGGCCGGTCATGCCCGGCATCTTCAGGTCGACGACGGCGATGGTGATGCTTTTCTCCCGCTCCACGAGTTCGAGGGCTTGGCGCGGGCTGGTGGCGCCGAAACTTCTAAAGCCCTTCATCGTCAGGTGTTCGGTCATTTCCTCGACCGCTTCGGGTTCATCGTCGACGACGAGGACGGAAACCGGAACGGTCGCCTGTTCCGCCGTCTCGGCGATGTCCTTCGCGATGGTGGAAAAATCGGCGATCCCTCCGAGAAGTTCCCCGATATCGTTCTGGACCGGACCATCCGTCGTCCACACCGTCATCGTGGCGGCATTGACGAAAGCCTTGATGTCGGTTTTTATGAATTTGCCATTCATTGACTATTCTCCTTGAAAACCTGCTCATGGACGCGGGCGGCGTTTTGCCGTCACGCCGTCAGCATCTCCGTTGCGTTGAGGGCTTTGTCGCCGGTCTGCTGAAAGGCGTTGCGGATGTACCTGGCGATGTTGTGGATCGAAACCGGCTTTTGCAGGATGGCGAAGGTGTGGGTGTTTTCGGTCGTCGCCACGCGGCAGAAATCATCGAATCCGGAAATCATGATGACCACCGTGTCCGGCAGAAACGTCTGGATGGCGGAGACGGCGTCAATTCCGTTCATGCCCGGCAGGTTGTAATCCATAAGCACGAAATGGGGGCGATGTTCACGAGCCTGGATCTTGGCCTCGCTGGCGTTGCCGGCAAGATGGAACGGGATTCCCTCGCCCCCCATGGCCTCGGACATTTCTTCGAGGGCCACGGGGTTGTCGTCGACCACCAGCACCGACTTCGTCATGTCCGCGTCCTCGGCGGCAACCTTCCGAATGTCGGTCAAAGGATTGGGATTTCCTGCCTTGATTTCCATCTCGCAACTGTTCAGCGGTTGTCAATTTCGTCTTTCCGCTGCCTTTCGGTGACGATATATAACGGTGCAACGTCGCGGTAATTTCCAAGTTGTGTGCAAATTTGTGCAAAAATGGCCCGGGATCGTGTAAAGGCGTGGGGACCCCTTAGATGAAACAGACCATTCTGATCCTTGAAGACGAGCCTTTGATCCTCGACGAGGTCCGCGAAACCCTCATCGACGACGGCTTCGAGGTGCTGGCTTCCGGGACCGCTGACGAAATGTGGGCCATGGCCGACAACCAGCGCATCGATCTTTTCGTTCTCGATTTAATGCTGCCGGACGGCAACGGCCTCCAAATCGCAAAGACCATCCGCCAGAAATCGGACGTCGGGATCATCATCCTCACCGGCAAGAAGGGGGAAACGGATCGCGTTGTCGGACTGGAAATCGGCGCCGATGACTATGTGACCAAACCGTTCAGCCCCCGCGAACTGTCGGCCAGGGTGGCCAGCGTGCTCAGGCGCACCAAAGGCAGCTTCTATCCGGGGGACCGGCAAGGCGACCCGAACAAAGCCGAAATCGTGGCGTTCGCGGGCTGGATCCTCGATCTGGGGGCGCGTCACCTTTTAGCCCCGGGCGGCGACGGCGTCCATCTCACCACCGCCGAGTTCGAATTGCTGAGCACGTTTATCGAAGGCCCGAACCGGGTCCTTTCCCGCGATTACCTGATGGATCGTGTCCACGGGCGCGACTGGGCCGGCTACGACCGCGGCATCGACGGCGTCGTCAGCCGGCTGAGAAAAAAATTAAAACCTGGGGACGGCGAACCCGATATCATCAAGACCGTCAGGGGCGCCGGATACATGTTCACGCCCAAAGTCGGCGTCCCATGAAAAGACGGCCATGCCGCCCCATTCCGGCCAACCGACGCCCAACGCCGCCCGGGGATTCCTGCGCCGGTAAAATTATTACGGTGATCGTGGCAATGAAATAAAATTGCCCTGAAATTCAAGGTTATTCTGGAAATACCGGGTACCAGCGTTCTCGATGCCCGCCGGTCGGAAGGGAAGAATTTTGGCACGCCTCCTGTTATTGCTTTTTGCCGTTATCTCACCGCTTTTCATCAATCCCCTGTCCGCCGCCCAAACCGTCTATCGTTTCGGCGTCGTTCCGCAATTCGAACCTCGTAAACTCGCCGACATCTGGGTGCCTATTCTCAGGGAACTGGAAAAACGCACCGGATTCAAATTTAAGATGGTCGGCTCGCCTAAAATTCAGGACTTCGAAATATCGTTCATGGCTGGAGAATTCGACTTCGCTTACATGAACCCCTACCACGCCATGCTGGCCGGCGAGAAACAGGGTTACATCCCGCTGCTTCGAGACGGTGGCCGGAAATTATTCGGTATCCTGGTTGTTCCCAAGGACAGCCCGATTAAAGACATCCAGGAACTCGCCGGCCGGAAAATGGCTTTTCCCGCACCCAACTCCCTCGGCGCCTCGCTTATGATAAGGGCTGAACTTGAGACGGCCCACGGCGTCAGGGTGAGGCCGGTCTATGTCCATACCCACTCGTCGGTTTACCTGAATGTCATCCTGAACAAAGTTGCCGCCGGCGGCGGCGTTGTGAGCACATTGAGGAGACAAAACCAGGAAATACAGGACAGGCTCCGTATTTTATACAAGACGCGGGGCATGACTCCCCATCCGATTACCGTCCACCCCCGGGTCCCCCGAGCGCACAGGAAGGCGGTGCAGCAGGCAATGCTCGATATGGCGGGCACGGAAAAGGGGCGGGCGTTATGGGAGAAAATCCCGATGAAGATGGTTGTTCCGGCACGGCTGGAGGACTATTTGGCCCTAAAGAAATGGGGTTTGGAACGATACTATGTTGCCAATTGATCAAGGCCTCTCTTCGAAGCGGCTTTTTATTCTGACGACACTCCAATGAGAGTGGGGCGTTCCGAATGTCATTGAAAACGAAAATTATTCTGGTCATTACCTTGATGGGCCTGGCCCTGGGGGCCTCGTTCTTTTTCTATTGGATGCCGCGCTCGGAGGAGGATTCTCAACGCAGGCTCGAAGGCCATACATTGAGCAAACTCGTCATCGTCTCCGAGGTCCTGGTCCCCCTTCTGATTCAGAACCAGTTCGCCGTTATCCACGAAAGCCTGGATGCGCTGTTAGAGGCAAATTCGGACTGGGTGGACATTGCGTTGTTCGATGGGGACGGTTTGCGGATCTATCCGCTTAAGGCGGCGGCCTCGACCGGCAAGGGGCAAAAAAAGCTGACCCACGACATCTCGCTTCGCGGAGAGCCCCTGGGAAAACTGGTCCTGACCGTTGACTTCAGCGGATCAAAAAACGCCATCCGGGAACAGAGCATCGAGTTGTTCAAACTCTTCGCGACCGGCCTGATTCTGGGCCTCGCCGTGATCATATACCTTCTCGAAAAATTCGTCGGCATACCCGTTGAAAATCTTGCCAAGGTCGCCGCCCGGTTGAAGGAAGGAGACTACACCGCCTCCCTTCCCAAGGCCTCTAACGACGAAATTGGAAATCTTACCCTCAGTTTTGAGAGCATGAGGAATGCGATCCGGGAGAATGAAGAGGCCCTGCGTAAAGCGCACGACACGCTGGAACAGCGCGTTGAAGAGCGAACTGCGGAGTTGAACAAGGTTGATAGCGAACGGGAACAATTGGTTCACGCCGTGGAACAGCTGGATGAATGTGTTGTTCTGTTTGATGGCGATGACCGGATCGTCTTTTGTAACGAAGCCTTCCGGAAACTGAATAAGGATATCATTGAAGACACGGAACCCGGAACCTTGTTCGAAGACCACCTGAGGGCGGGCGTTCGGGCCGGGATCATGCCGGAGGGTATTAATCGGGAAGACGAGTGGGTGGCGGAACGAATGGCCCAACATCGAAACCCGACCGGCTCGATCGAAGTTGTCCGGCAAAACGACACGACGATTCTGATCAATGAGCAGAAACTTTCCGATGGTGCAACCATACTCGTTGTCTCCGATATTACCGAGATTAAACACTCTCAGGCGCAGGTCATTCAGGCCTCCAAACTCGCCACCTTGGGCGAAATGGCGACCAGCGTCGCCCACGAGTTGAACCAGCCCCTGAACGTCATCCGCATGGCGGCGGGCAACATCCAGCGCAAATTGGCGAAAAGCAATTTTGATCCCGAATATCTCGGTCAGAAGCTGGAAC
>JAESTE010000122.1 GCA_016763735.1 Nitrospinaceae bacterium
AAGTCGGCAGTCATTTCCACCACCGGGGGTTCGATCAACGATGATGCGGATTCATCTGAGGATATCATAGCGACCACTGTGAGCCTGACCGGAACTACAGGAATCGGTAATATCAACGGTGATATCGATCTGAAGGTAACCACGGTTGCTCTGGCCCAAACCAACACGGGGGGAATCGCACTGAACAATCTGCTTACTTCCACCACTACGTTTGCCAGTGTCAAAGCATTGGATACTTTGAGCTCCGGTGACATCAGCCTGACCAGCGCCGGTGCGGCAACACTCACGAGCATCAGCAACGTGACCGGAGGAGTGTCTGTGAGCGCTGCCGGTAATATTTCAGTCGGAACGATCACCGCATCCAGTGGAGCAGTTTCCCTGATCACCAGCAGCGGCAGCATTAACGAAGTAGTTGTAGACGGCGCCGTTAAGATCACTGCTGCAAGCATCAGCCTGGCATCAACCACCGGTATCGGAGATACAAGTCAACTGGATGTAAATGCTCCGACAATCACCTCGGCAACGACCGTAACGAATGGCATTTCACTGAAAGATACCGCAACGGCAGTTATTGCCACCTCAATCAACACAACCGGAACCGGAGCCAATAGTAACGTTGTTCTGGCTGTGTCAGGTAGTGCTACGCTAACCAACATCACCACAGCCGAGGGCACCATTGAGGTTGATGCTGAAGGAAATGTAGTCATCGGATCGGTAACAGCCGGCGGAGGTAATTCAGTTGATATTCAAACAACCTCGGGAACGATTAACGATGATACAAATGATGCCTTGGCAGATGTCACCGGAACCAGCATCACCCTGGTTGCCATCGAAGGTATCGGAACCAGCAGCGGTGATCTGGATCTGAATTCCACAACAACAGCTCTGACGATCACTTTGGCGAAAACTGGAAGTGGAGGAATCAACCTCAACAGCATGGCTTCCGGAACAACGACGGTAACGGAAATAACCACCACCACTTCGGGATCAATCGGCCTGGTGACTGCAGGTGCTTCCATACTGGCGGATATCAATAGTGCGTCCGGTGCGGTGACAGCAACTGCTGCCGGTAACATTACCATCGGAAATATCACGGATACGGCAGGAACGAACACAGTCAGCCTGACTACCTCAAGTGGATCTATCAGAGAAACCGTTAATGATTCAGCCACTAAGATCGCTGCCGGTAGTGTGGTTCTGTCAGCAACGACCGGTGTGGGTGACAACACCCGTCTCGATGTCGATGCATCAACGGTATCTGCATCCACAGCGACCAATGGAATCACTCTGAACCTACTTGATTCAGTTTCCACTACCATTACTTCAGCAACGGTTAGCAGTTCCGGAAATGTTGATGTGACGGCTACGAAGAATATTCTGGTCGGTTCCATCGTCACTACGGGTGGAAATGTCAGCTTGGTGACAAGTGGCGGTAAGATCGATGATCTGTCAGCCGACAGCACCACGGATATTCAGAGCACCACTTTGACATTGGATGCCAATCTTGGAATCGGAACCGGCGGTACGCTTGACCTCGATGTAACGACTCTGACGAGTGCTAAGACCGTTACCGGAGGTGTTGCTCTCAACATTCTGGACCCGAGTAACGGTGGTGTGCTGGTGAGCGAAGTGAAAGCCACAACATCAGGTGATATCACTTTGATCGGCACCCTGGGAAGTGGAGCACGCACTTACACCCTCGTGGATACGGTTTCCGGAAACATCAACATTTCTGCACAGGCCGGTAATATCGTTGCGGGAACATGGACCTCTGACAGTGGAGGTTCCGGAAGCAACGATGTCACAGTAACTGCAACCACGGGTTCAATTACCATCGACACATCAATAAATTCCAGGGATGCCGTCACTCTTACCGCCGGTGGTTCGATCAATGACAATGCAACGGATGATGTTGCTGATGTCGTTGCAACCAGTATCTCCATCACTGCTCAGAGCGGAATCGGAGCTTCTTCAAACACCCTGGATATGGATGTGACTACCTTGACACTGGCATCGACCGTGACGGGTGGGATTTACATCAACATGCTGGATTCGGATAACAGTGGATTTACCGTTACTCAGGCCCAGGTAACCAGTTTGGGTGATATTAAGTTCACTGCCACCAGTGGAACGGGCAGTAAGACTTTTTCGAACATCGACAACAATAATGGAAACATCGAGGTTGCCTCGACTTTCGCCGGTGCCATCAACCTGGGACTGGTTGCAGCTGACAGCGGAACGGTTACTGTCACGGCACAGGAGGATATAACGATCAGCACTTCGATCACTTCCAGTGGATTGACCAGTCTAACATCCAATACCGGAACAATTAAAGATGATGCGTCAGATAATGCCGCAGATATCATTGCCGGTTCATTGATAATCAGCTCAAATAAAGCGATCGGCACGGGAACTCCGGGTTCATTGGATCTCGATGTAGGTGCGATCAAGAGTATCACGGCGACAACGGGAGCCATTGATATAAATCTTCTCGATCCCAATGCCAGCGGCGTGCTTGTCGGCGCGATTACAGCATCCGGTACGGGTGATATCTCCGTCGCCTCAACGAATGCCGGCAGTGGAGGTGGAACCTTTACTTTCAGTTCAGTAACGGCTGCGGATGGTGACATCAGTCTCATTGCTGATACTGGAAACATCACCACTGAAAACATCGATGCTTCAGCAACCTCCGGTAAGACAATCACTATCGAAGTCCGCCAGGGGGATCACCAGTTCACTCACCGGAAGAATGCCGGCAGTGGAATAGGGAACATGAAGACGACTGATGGCACGATCACTATTAAGTCTGACCACATGAGTCTCACCAGCGGAGCAATCACATCCGGAAATGCGGATGTCCGCCTGGAAGTCATCGACGGCAGTCAGGATATTCAGGTTGGAGAATTTGCTTCAGACACCAACGCCGCACTGGGTCTGACCAATAACGAATTGAACATCATCACCACGGGGTCGAACAATACGATCGTGATCGGTTCCACCGCGATGGTGGGACGCATCGATCAGTATGGTTCGCTGAACATGACTTCAGGTGGAAGCAGCAATGTCTCGCTGGTGACCGGAAGTCTTGGTGCCTCGGCGATCAACAAAATTAATTCCAACGGCAATCCGATTACGGCAACAAACCTCTCACTCAGTGCAGGGGGTGGAATCGACCTGAATATTTCGGCTGACAAGCTTGCAGCGAAGTCCACGACCGGTGGCAACATAGTGATTACTGAAGTCAATGCACTGATTGTTGATACCCTGGGATCGATATCCGGAATCAGTACGGCTTCCGGTAACATCACTCTGACGGTTCCGGGTAACCTGACTATCACTGGGCCGATTGTCGGTGGCGGTGCAGGGACTGTGTCTATCACCTCAAGCGGTGGTCAGATCAATGACGGGAATGCAACCAACGATACAGCGGATATCACAACAACCGGATCTCTCACACTGTCTGCCATCTTCGGAATCGGTGTCACCAATGGTACCGTTGATATCGATGTGACGACTTTGACGGCC
>JAESTE010000009.1 GCA_016763735.1 Nitrospinaceae bacterium
AATCATTCGAGATGAAAGTTGATACTAAATTCTACTCTTACGAAGAAGATAAGGAAAATCTTGTTAAAGATTGGAAGATAAAGTTTCCACAGTGGGATATATGGATTAGACGTGCATATAAAGAAAAATGGAGTGGAGACATAAACTATGAAGAGATAAGATTTAGTGGTGATGGTGAGGACTTCAACGAATGGTTAAAGACAAAATGGTATGAAGCATATAGAAATCTTGATTGGGACGAATAAAAGTTAGATGGACTGACTTACAAGAGTTGATGAGTAAGTCCGGTGGCATCCAATTAAGTTAAAGGCAAACTTTTTCACCAACCGATAGCGATACACGGGTATTAATATTGCTGTGGGATTTCTTAAAACGAACGTTTCATTTTGGCGGGTTATACCGGGAGGTAACACGAGGTTTATCGTTGGGCAGTCCCCTCTTCCCGCTTCTCCGAAGCTTGTATCTTAATAAGCTGGATGAGCGAATGGGAAAAAGCCGGGTATTTTTATGTCCGCATCATGGATGATTGGGGCATCCTCGTTCCCACACGTTGGAAACTAAAACAAGCGGTTCGCATCGTCAACCAAACCTTGGCGCAACTCAAGCTATAGAAACACCCTGACAAAACCTACTTCGGAAAAACTGTCCGGGGATTTGAATTTTGGGATATACATTCTCACCAAACCCCAGAGTGAGGTTGTTGGTTTTGGCCCCCTTTTTGCTAAAGAGGGCTGGGGTGATTTTCCTTGAGGCTTGAAGCCCTCAGGACTTTAGAACGGTTTAAAGAACGTATCTCCCTTTATGAGCAAGGTGCGGAAACACCGCATTGGGGAAATACGTTCGTCGTTTCAACGCATGGGCTCAGGGCCAAAGTGAGTTAACGGTAACCGTGCCGGGACTTCATTAGAGTCACCAGAGAGAGACCCTAACGGCCCTGCAGTTACTGTTGGACACAGTAAAGGCCATGGTGCAAATAGCACAGTCCGGTCCGGTAGCTCGACCACCTTACCCATTTAAATGCTCCGGCGTCGTCTAGGCCATATTGGCCATATCGAGTAGTTTCGTTTGTTGTCCAATTATTACAATTGTCTCGGGCGGCTTCTCCACTTGATCTTGTTCCTGTCCAAGCATCCAACCTGGCTAATTGGTTACCTTTTTCATCGCGAGATATAAAGGCATTATGGTAGGACGTCGCTAATTGTTTAAAATTAACTGCTATGATTTCGTTAGATCCATTTGTAATATATGGTAATGGACTTCTTGTAAATCTCGTAAGTGGTGTTTGATTGCCGGCGGATATCCATGCTTTGTATGTCCCTGGAGGGGCTATAGATGCAGGACTGTCAGCGAGTGTTTGGCATTTTTGGTCTGCTCCCGCCAATCCTCCTAAATTCCCGTTATAGCTTTCACTTGTTAGGAACACTACCTTTCGGGAAAAGATTTCTTGTCCCTCTACTGTAGGTAGGGATGGCACAACACATTTCACCCAAAATTGCACCGTTTGATCTCCGCTGGTCGGCAGGGGAACAGCGTAATTAATGATTATTTTGAATTTTACCGTAGGTCCTAAGGTTTTAAGGGTTGACACTGAAGCCTCAATCCTCGTCGGATCGTTCGGGTTGCTGAGTAGACCTGCCTCAATGGGATAACCATTTCCATTACAAGCGGATGATGCATCGTAATCCCCTGATGGCCCGAAGGGTGGCTGGATGCTTACGTTGACTACCTTAACATCACCGACACCATCAGCACCTGCGGTACCTTGTGGGCCTTGAAAACCAACTTGACCTTGCGCGCCATCAGAACCACTAGCACCAGCAACACCTTGTGGACCGGTTGCACCATCCGCACCAGCTACGCCCGGAGAGCCTGGGTCACCTTTATCGCCTTTAGCACCCGCTACGCCATTTGCACCCGTAGCGCCATCTGTTCCGTCAGTGCCGGGTGTGCCTTGAATACCCGGGGTACCTGCTAATCCGCTGTCACCTTGCGGGCCTTGTGCGCCAACAGAACCATTAGCTCCTGGGACACCTTGAACACCCTGGGCTCCCGTTAATCCCGTGTCACCTTTAAGTCCTTGCACACCATTAGCACCCGCAGGGCCTTGTGAGCCTGTGGGTCCAGCAACACCTTGCGGACCTATTGGACCGGGTGTCAATTCAATGGTATTGATCTGGGTTTGTAGATCAGTGGCTCCTGTTTCCAAAGCATCCGCTCTATGACGAAGACCTTTCTTACCCTTGTCCTTATCTTTGTCTTTATCATCATCTCCCTTTTTTGCGTAAGCAACATTTGAAAAAGCCGGATCGGAAATTAAGATATTACCCATCAGGCTAACGATAAAAAATAGAACTGTGAGCAGAGATGCCAAAATAGTCTGGTGCCGCATGAGTGTTCTCCCCAAATGGTAAATTTAAAAGCTGGTCTTTAAAGTAAAAATTATATTTATATATCCACCAAAGCGGCAGAAATTATTCCAATAAAAAATATTACCGAGACAAAGTATACTAAATAAAAAGGTGAGTGTAAATTTAGTAACACCCATTAATTCAATAAATAAAAGTAAAAATGCAAGATTAAAGTAACTTGCGATTTAACAAGGTATTTGGGTGGATTAGGGAAATCGCAAAACTTTAAGTGAATGCCGAAAACTGGGACTAAAGTGCGGTATTACAATTTGCACATAATCACGATCTACGCCAAACAAAAACACCTTTCGTCACAGATCCTGAGTTTAAAGAAATTGATAAAAGAAAAAAACCTTCTGTGACTATTCAAAAAGGGGAGCCATGAAGATTTTTGTTTAAACCAAATGGAAAAACTACCTGAGAAAAAATTTCCAAAAGAACGTTTTTTGATTGCACACCATTTATACTGTTTTGCTAAATATTCTCCCTTCCCGATCCACCTTTGGTTTGTTATGATCGCTTCAATTAACCTTCGGAAATCTTGCTAGTTCCATTCCCTATAATTCTTCTTCCTCAAACAATATGTGTGGCATAGCTGGTCTTCTCGATTTTGATGAAAATGGTCAACCTGGGAATTCAGGTAAAATTCTCCGGTTGATGCTTGACCGGATTCGTCATCGCGGTCCTGATGATCGGGGTGAAGAACTTATATCCAGCGAAAACGGACCGACTCTCCATTTAGGTCATCAGAGATTCTCCATCATTGATCTCAGTCCCGGCGGTCATCAGCCGATGGCTAACGATGATCAATCTCTCTGGCTTTCTACCAACAGCGAGATTTACAATTTCAGAGAACTGCGCGAAGAATTATCTGACCAGTTTCGGTTTAACTCCCAATCAGACACCGAAGTTCTTTTAAAATCCTACGAGCACTGGGGCATCGATTGTCTGGAAAAGCTTCGTGGAATGTTCGCATTTGCTATTTGGGATTCTAAAAAACGACAATTGATATTAGCGAGGGATCGACTCGGAATAAAACCCCTCTACTACATTGCTAGCGAAAAGCAGTTTCTATTTGCTTCTGAAGTGCGCGCGCTCCTTGCTTCGGGATTATCGGATTCTGAAATAAACCCCACCGGACTCTATCATTACCTTTCATTCGGGCATTTGAAATCCCCAGACACCTTGATCGGTAATATTCAGGAACTCAAGGCTGGTCATTATCTTGTTGTTGATTGCGATGGCAACGTGAAAGAAACCCAATACTGGCATCCTTTAGATTCCGTTAATTCTATTGAACTGGATTCTACAGACTCGATACAAAGCCTGCTTTGTGATGCGATAAAATATCGCCAAGTCAGCGATGTCCCTATCGGTGCTTTTCTCAGTGGCGGCATTGATTCGAGTGCAATCGTTTCTCATATGGCGAGCATTTCAGACGAACCGATAACCACACTCACTATTGGGTTTAAAGAAAAGGAATTTGATGAGTCCGAGTACTCGGCTGAGATATCACATCTGTTCAATACGAAACACCAGCTACTCACTTTAGATGAAGAACAGTTACTGGAATCCCTACCGGCTGCAATCGGCGCCATGGACCAGCCGACGATGGATGGGATCAACACGTTTCTTATTTCGCGTGCGGCGCATGAGGCGGGATTGAAAGTGGTGTTGAGCGGATTGGGTGGCGACGAACTATTCGGCGGCTACCCCTCTTTTCAATTGGTTCCAAAGTTATTGGAGAAAAACAAATGGCTGAAGCTTTATCCTAAATTTTTATTGGACCTCGGTACAAAATTACTGAAATACTCTCTTTCTTCTGATCAGAGTATCAAGCTTGACCATTGGTTGAATGAAAAATTGAGTGGCGCCCATGAATATTATTTGATACGGGCTCTTTATTGTCAGGATCAAGTTTCCGAATTATTTCAGGATCAAAATCTTGCCAACAAGGAAATCCTGAAGAATTTCAAGACAACAAATAGTGCCTTAGAGAACTTAAGCAGAGCGGAAGTAAATGACGATTTCAGTTTAATCTCTTATCTTGAAACCACACACTATCTACAGAACATGCTTCTTAGAGATACCGACATGATGAGCATGGCGCACCCTTTGGAGGTACGTGTTCCTTTCATGGATCATAAGCTGGTTGAGCATATGTTCAGCATGCCGGCTAGATTAAAAAAATTGACGGCCACACCAAAGGCTTTATTGGTGGACTCGATGAAACCGCCTTTACCGGATTCGATTGTGCATCGAAAAAAGATGGGATTCACCCTGCCCTTCGACCCCTGGATGCGCGGAGCAATGAAACCGGAAATGGAATCGGTTTTGCTGACTTCAGTCAAACCTTTAGAGAACTTAATCTCTCAAGCGGCTACAGAGAAAATATGGCAGCAGTTTTTAGCGGGAAAAATATCATGGTCACGTCCTTGGGCTTTGTATGTGCTCAAGCGATGGGTCGATAAAAATCTTTCGTAAGGATCAATAAACATTTTGGAAACACCTTTCTATCAGGTAGATGTTTTTTCGGATGAGCTATTCGGAGGGAATCCATTAGCCGTGTTTTTACGTGGCGAGGATTTCAAAGAAGCGCAGTTTCAACAGGTGGCGAGGGAAATGAACTTGTCTGAGACCACGTTCGTTCTCCCCTCTTCTCATCCGGACGCGGATTTCGATGTCAGAATTTTTACTCCGGAAAAAGAGATCCCTTTTGCCGGTCACCCTACTCTGGGCACGGC
>JAESTE010000123.1 GCA_016763735.1 Nitrospinaceae bacterium
AGGAAAAATTAAGGCCGGCGAAGACGCATTACTGGCAAACAACGTTCGCTATTTCTCTCACCAGCCAAACCGGAATATCAAAGTTCTTGTGGTCGATGGAGACCCTGGCACCGTTTCTCATCAAAGTGAATCCTTTTATCTAGAGCGGGCCCTCAACCCATTCTCGGTATCCGTCTCACATATTGACCCCACCGTTTCAACCCTTGCCGAGCTTCCATTAAGAAACCTTGCAGATTTCTCCGTAGTCATTCTTGCTAATGTGCGAGAGCTTCCGGTTGGCTATGAACTGGAACTTGAAAATTTTGTTTTACGTGGCGGGGCATTAATATTTGGCATGGGCGACCAGGTTGACGCAAAATATTATAACGAGAAGCTGGGCAACTTGTTACCCGTCACCCTCGAGGCGGTACAAAAATTTAAACAAAACCATCTGCTATTTGAAAACAACCAACATCCGGTGATGCGTGCATTTTCTGCCAAAACCATCAAGGAGATGAAGGAAATCCCATTCCATTCGTTTTATACGATTCAAGCCCGAGACAAAAAAAGGTTTAAAGTTGCCAGTTGGTTCACAAACAAAAACCCGGCGATTTTGGAATCGTACTCTGGAAAAGGAAAAGTCATAGTTTTTCTCAGTTCGCTGGATCGGGATTGGAATGACTTCCCCATTCAACCTACTTTTTTACCGTGGATACAAAGATGGACTCAGTACGCGACTCGTGGTCTTGAAAATTTTTCACAGCAAAACCTTTTAATCGGCGAAACTTTTACACAGAAAATAGATAGACCGAATGGCAAATGGGCTGTTCGAACTCCGGGGGAAAACATTCACTTAACGGTTACAACTGACGGCCAGACCCGCTTCAATAAAACCAATTTTCCCGGAGTTTACACTCTTTTTGAATTACCGGACGAAACTCTACCTGAAACAATCACTAAACTTCCTTTAGGGGCGCACCCCATCGGTAGCTTTACCGTAAATGTCGACACCAGAGAGTCTTCACCACAAAAACTATCTAACATTAAAGCTTTCTTACCCAACCTGGAAGTTGAGATCAAAAACCCTGAACTTGAGGCATCGCAAATTCCTACATCGGAGGGAATGCTGCTCGCGACCCCTCTTTTTCTTTTTGTTGTTGGAATTCTTCTTCTGGAAGGTTGGATGATCAGAAAGGAGTAGCGGTGAACCGCCGCAAACAATAAGTCAATTTCCGAAAAGCCAAAATTATCATTGTGCCTTTTACTGCAAAGTTGCCAATCTCCCTTCCGCCGTTAGGGACGGGCGGCGGGTGGTCATTCTTCCTTTTGTCTACGCCTCAACTCTTCGTTCAAATGATGGGCTTGGCCCATCACAACTTCTCCAAGCATATTCAATGGCAGAACCGCATCAGCTACCTTCGAGTCCAACGCGGTCTGCGGCATAGAGGGTGCTGCTGCAGCCTTGGGGTCTTCAATAAAAACGGCACCCCCCGAAGCTTTGATACTTCTTGCTCCTTGTGATCCGTCTCTACCTACCCCTGAAAGAATTACGGCCACACAGAATTCACCGAACACCGTTGCCGCATTGCGAAATAAATAATCTGCAGAGGGGCGCAAAAAATTTTCTTTAGGTTCCTGATTCAACTCCAGAGAAACAGGTGGAGGAGAAAAAGTCAGGTGCTGGTCACCCGGAGCAAGATAAATATTCCCTTGGGTCGGTTGCAAATCCTGATAGGCCACAGTACAGGGAAACCCTGCTCCCTGTTTAATCTGCCGGGCCAGTAGCTTCATCATCCAGTCCGGACCATGCTGAACCACAAAAAACGCGGCCGGGCAACTTTCATCAATAGATTTAAAAAACTGGTGAATATTAGACGGCCCACCTGTTCCCGCGGCAACAACCACACTTACAAATGGCGGAAGCCCGTTAACCCGCACTGGAGTAACGATTCGGTCATCGGCCTTAGGGAGAGGTTGATTTAGACGCGCAAATCCATCCGATAAAACCCGGACAACATCGGTGGATCGGTATGGCTTTATCAAAAAATCATCTGCACCTGCCTCCAATACCTGTTGCCGCGCGTCGTCATCACTTATAGCAGTGATCATCAAGATCAATGGAGCAGACTCAACCTCGGCGCGCACGCGTTGAATCAAAGTTATCCCATCCATCTCCGGCATCATCCAGTCCGTCAAAAGCGCATCGAATTTCTCATCACGCAAACGCTGCAAGGCTTTAGCACCATCTGGAACCACTTCAACGGTGTGCTCGTTTTTCCTTAAAATATTTTCCAGAAGACGAGCATTATCCAGATCGTCCTCTGCCACAAGAATTCTCATCAAGAATTTTCAGTAAAATTTATCAAAAAACCAGCCTTGTTTCTTATATTCGAGCGTTGGAGACTTCTGATATAATAGAAGAAACCCTAAAGAAAACAGACGGTACAAAATGATATTATCACGTTTCCGATTGATTGCAGCTTATCTAATCCTATTTTCACTCAGTTTCCCAAGCGTTGCACTAAGCACAAGTACAACGGATGAAACCCTTATAGAAAAAGAACTTGGCAACATTCCAGAGCTGCAAAACTCCCAAATAGACCTTTTAGAAACACTGCTTCTAATCTCCAGGCACTGGAATCCATCTCTCGAAATTCAACCTCTCCGAGATGAAATTTCTAATCTGGCTTTAGACGTAAAAAATTATTTAAAAGGTTCCAGCGATGCAGATGCAATAGTCCGCTCGCTACGTCTGGCCATTCACAACAAAGCGGGATACCGCTATACCGAGCAGGTGGATGCCAGGGGAATTCCCATCAACGATGAAGAACTTTTTTTACATGGGATGCTGGAAACCAAAAGAGGATATTGCATGAATTTGTCATTGCTATATCTGATTTTAGGACAAAAATTGGATCTGCCTCTTTTTGGAATTCCTCTGCCCAATCATTTTTTCGTTCGTTATGAAAAAGGCAAAAACCGAATCAATATCGAAGCAACGGAAATGGGAGCATCATTTTCCGACAGTTTTTATCGCCAACGCTACCTCGCCTCTTCTGGAAAAGAAAACTCCTACTTTCTAAAAAATTTAAATACCAAACAAACTCTCGGTGCCTATTTTTCCAACATAGGAATGGTGTATTACCAAAACCAGAAATTTGACCGGGCAGTTTTCTATTTGCAATTGTCTACAAAAATCAATCCGGCTTCAATAGACGCACAAAACAACCTGGCAAACATTTATTCCGAACTGAAAAAATACCAGGAAGCGATACGGCATTATGAAATTGCTTTAAAAGTCTCTCCCGGAGATATCTCTACACTTTTCAATCTGGGTCTGGTGCACCAACAAAGTGGCAACCTTAATGCGGCTATTGAAAAATTTTTACAAGTGGTTCAAATCGATAACAATTTTGCACCAGCCCACCAGCGACTCGCGAACCTGTTTTTGAAAAGCAATCGTATTATCTCATCACTATTACATTTGAAAGCACTGGCAAAATTACAACCCGAGAGCATTCAAAATAAAATCAACATCGCTAATGCCTTTGGACGACTGGGACAACATGCCCTATCCATTCAAACCTTAAAAGATATTCAAAAACAATCTCCTGGCAATAAAATGGTGCACGCCGGGCTGGCAGAATCCTTCTACCGCATGAGTGATTTTCCTCATGCGATAGAACAATACCGATATCTCATTGACCAGAATCCAAGCGACCTGAGAAACTATATCCAACTGGGCTGGACCTATTATCGCATCGAGGACCTTGCAATGGCTTCTGCCTGGACACTACGAGGACTCAACAAAAACAAAAGCTCTGAAAATTTAAAAACCCTGGCAATGATGAACCTGGGGTTTTATTCTTTACTGCAAAAACAATATCCAAATGCTAAAGACTGGTACCGAAAAGTATTGGCCGCAAATCCTCCGCAGATTGCCGAGAGTTTGATTGCAGATATTCAATCAGCCGCCTATTCGCAACGAGCTGATTTAAAGTTTTTTTCCGGCTGGATATATTCCGAATCAAAACAGATTGAAAAAGCGCGCGATTTTTTACAGTCTTATCTCAATCTGGAAGCAAACGGAGAATTCGCAGACGAAGCAAGATCTTTATTGCAAATGGTTGCAAAAAAAGATGCCGTATTTCTCCAAAAGACATCAAACAATTCCATACCATCCGAAATGATCACTATTCCCTCCGGTTTTTTTAAAATGGGATTGAACAACAAGCTGGAAGATGAAAGCCCGGAACATCGGATTTTTCTAGACGGCTTTTACATCGACAAATATGAAGTAACGGCAAAAGACTTTTCCCTGTTTTTAAATACCAAAAATAGTATTAAGAAATACTACTCTGACAATAAATTTGGAACCTTGGTCTATAACGGAAAATTCCAGCCACGGTCTGGTCTCGAAAACTATCCCATCAACAACATCTCCTGGCAGGCGGCCAATGATTATTGTAAATGGAAGGGGAAACGTCTGCCCTATGAAGCCGAATGGGAAAAAGCCGCACGCGGTGAAAATTCCACTATCTACCCTTGGGGCAATCTACCGCCTTCGCCGGAACTGGCTCGCTATCATCAAACCTGGACCCAGGAGACGAAACATGAGGTTCTCGTCCCGGTCGATGCCCTTGAAGCAGGTAAAAGTTCCTATGGACTCTATAATATGGCTGGAAACGTTAAAGAATGGGTGGACGATTGGTACGATCGCGAGTATTATAAGGAAATAGACGAATATGCAAACCCGAAAGGGCCAATAGGTGGAGAATTCAAGGTCGTCCGCGGTGGATCATGGCGCGATCTGAAAGGCTTTATCTATTCTCCATTTCGCAACAGCGGCAATCCAACAAGTAAAATGGATGACTATGGATTCCGTTGCGCTAAAAGCGCGTCTCCCAATTCAGGGACTAAAAAGTTGACCAGTCGGAGGGTTCCCGCAAATGCAGGTTGAACCAGACTCTCCGGCTATTTTTTTGTTAAACAGCAAGCGGTGGAAAACCTCCGCTGAATAAATGGTGTAGATGGATTAATGATTGGTGCAATTGAAATACTTATTATCGCGGTAATTTTCGGGATCATCTACGGTCGCGATGCCATCGACAAAACCTTCCGAAAGTCCGCAAATGAAGGCGTTGTAGAAAGCATGGCCGGTGACCTAAAAGAATACTACGACGAAGACCCCAAGCGCGTGGTTAAGCTGGCCGCTTTAATTATCGGTACCTTTTCTTTTGTAGTAACCGGAATTTACTGGGCCATCACCCGCACCGACTTTTTGAAAATGATCGGACTCGATCAATAGTTGAATCCATTGTCCCGCACATGGATATAAGGGTCGCCGCCTTTTAACGTTTTGCCGCCGACAATCTCTCCGACGTACACTACATGGTCTCCCGTCTGCATGGAGTGAACCACTTCGCATTCCAGATAAGAGACCGCATCACTCAAAATACGAATGCCGTCCAGACCTTTTCGGGTTTTAACACCTTTAAAAATATCTTCAGGAGGACGACTGAAATGTTTGAGCAAAGTCATATCGTCTTGAGGCAAAACATTAACAATGAAGGCATCGGACCCCTCCACCAAAAGTCGAGCCGCGCGCAGAGTGCCCAATGCAATAGTCACAGCCGGAGGATCGAACGAGCATTGATTGACCCAACTGGCTAATACCGCATCTTCTTTGTCTTCGCATTTTGCTGTCACCACATACAATCCACTGGCAACTCTTCCCAAAGCCTTTCCTACCTGTTTCTTGTTCTTCACTAAATTCTCCTCTTTCTATAGAGATGCATTATTAGACACGGGCAGAATCATATTCTCTCAACATCTGTACCAGTTTTTCGCGAGACAACAGCCCCTTTGTCACCAAAATATTCCCAACCAATTCGCTGGTGGTAGTCTGAGATTCAACCAACTCTTCCACTTGACCCTGTTGTAGCATACCCATCTCCAAGGCAATTTGCCCAAAGTCATTGGCATCCCGAACCCGCTTTCGTTGCTCCGTTAAAACTTTAAAGAGAGCTTTGGAATCCATGAAACCTTTTTGCACGGCCATTTGCCCGAACGGCATTTTATTCTTCTGCTGTTCATCGAGGGCGCAAACCAAATCATCTTCCTTGACCAGCCCTTGCTCTAATAAAAATTCTCCAAAAAACATAATATTCTCCTTACTTGGTTGTCATACCAAATACCCCATCCCAATCATCCGCAGGGGGTTGAGTTTGAAAATTAATACAACGTTCGAAATAAGTCAACGATGGGCCATCATCTTCATTTCTGGCAAGCACCTTCTCAAAACATTGGATGCCTTCTTCCCACCTTCGGTTTCGATAATGATCGAGACCCTCATTAAAAATAGGAAGAATTTCCTGGAATTCTTCACTCAACTCGCCTTTTTTTGCCAACACTTCAAAAATCCTTACCGGTTCGTTTTTACCCACAACCCGTATCAAATCCAGTTCCCTAACCTCAATATCCTCTTTGACCTGCTCATAAGTAAACTGACTTATCATAGTATAAGTCCGATATTGTTTATTAACACCTTCCAAACGCGCAGCAAGGTTCACCGAATCGCCCATCATAGTGTAATCCATCCGGCTTTTGGAACCCATATTTCCGACAACCATCGCCCCCGTATTGATACCGATGCGCATGAACAATTCGTGCTTGCCTTCCTTTTTCCAACCTTCGCGAAGCCGGGCAAGGCACTCCTGCATTTCCAGCGCGACCAGACAGGTGCGCCGGGCATGGTCTTCATAGGGAATGGGAGCACCAAAAAAGGCAATAATTGCATCTCCCTCGAACTTGTCCACAGTACCTTCATATTTCAATATGATGTCTGTCATCTCGGTCAGATAGTGATTCAACAGGTCAACCAATTCCTCCGGTTCCAGGTTCTCAGATATGGTAGAAAATCCCGCGACATCAGAAAAAAACGCAGTCAATTCTTTTCGCTCACCACCCAGTTTCAGCAGTTTGGGATTATCCATTAACTGGTTCACCACCGTAGGTGCCAGATATTGACTGAATGCGCCCTTGATAAACCTTTTCTCCCGCTCCTCAAATCCGAATTTAAAAACCGTGATGCCCGAATAAACAAAAATCTGTGTAAAAACAGGATAAATGGTACTGATCCATAATCCTTTTTGTGTGAGCAGATAATAATCGGCACCCAAATAACTACCAATCCCCAACAAAAGCATCAACGCCATGGCATAGGCTTTAAAATAAATAGAAATCATCCCCAGCAGAATGCCAGAAACGAGGATCATCAAAAAATTCAGAATGTGCAGCCAATCCGGACGCACAATAAAATCCTGCTGGATCATATTTTCGATGATGTTGGCATGTATCTCCACACCGGGGTAAAGCGGCCCATAAGGCGAAGTGTGCACGTCGTGGATCGCTGCCGCCGTGGCACCCACCAAAACTATTTTATTCTCCAGTTCTTTTTTTCCTATCTTTCCATCGAGCACATCCGATGCCGGGTAATGCGTGAAGGTATAACCGGGACCAAAATAGTTTATGAGAAAGTCTCCCTTCTCGGATGTTGGGAACACACTATCACCCAGCTTCACACCATCTACCCCGAACGGAGCAATGCGAACGGCCAGGTTAAGCCCCGTCGCTTCCTTAAGCATCTGCAGGCTCATCGGAGGCAATAGGTATTCCCCCATCTGCATAACCATGGGCACCCAACGAACAATGCCATCCACCTCCGGTACAAATGAAACATAACCGGCACTGTTAGCCGCATCCATAAGCTCCGGCAAACTGAGACCCACGGCTTTTAAACTTCGCACCGGAACCGGATTATTGGGATCATCAAATCGTTGTATGATCGGGTACTGGGAAAAATCCAGCAACTCCAATTGTTTTTCGGTGATTTTATTCGATGTATCCTTCGGATGCCTTTGTTCGGAAAAATAACTCAACACAACTTTTTCCGAGCGCAACGTCGCCTCTGCAAACAGGCGGTCCGAATCACCGATCTCATGCATCCATTGCATTAAACTTTCAGAATCGATATTCGAGAGGTCTTTATTCTTCACCGCTTCCTGGACTGCTTGAAAAGGGATATAACTGTCTTTCTCAGGGAACAGGATATCAAACCCCATCACCGCCGCTCCTGCTCCACTGATTTTGTCGACCAAGTCGGCCATGTAAGTTCGAGGCCACGGCCATCGACCTTTTTCTTTCAGGCTTTTTTCATCGATAGCGACAATCACCACCTGACCCGAGATGGGCCGCTCGCCACGGGCGCGGATTTTAAAATCGTAACTTTTGAGTTCGAGAAGGTGGAAAAAGGGAAGGTCCAGCGTGTACATATACAGCGAAGCCAGGGTCAAACCTATGGCAATGGTAAATGAATTAATCCAACTTTTTTTCATGCGATCCTGGTTTGCTTAAAATTTTATTTCTATCAAAAAATAGGAGGCAACCCCCTCAATCCCCCTTAACAGGGGGACGATTAATTTAATATCCCCCCA
>JAESTE010000124.1 GCA_016763735.1 Nitrospinaceae bacterium
AGAAACAGTATTCGCGATGGCCTGTGATATCGCATTTTCCAACGGTGACGTAAGTGATAAAGAAGAGGCATTCCTGACACAAATGTACCAGACGTATGCACCGTTCCCGGAAGATCGGGCGGTCGCGATTATGTCGACATTTTCAAGTCTCTACCAACCATAGGCCAAGGTACTTAGTACCCTGTTTCAATCAACTTGAAAGGAACCCAAATACATGGAAGAACGCCTCATCTACGAAAGTGCCGCTGACGGTTTTGTTGTGACTACGCACACGTTCACTCGCCATGGCGCGGTGATATTTGAACCATCAAGTGCCTGTCATGCAAAGATGTATAAGTCGTGGCTCTTTGGCTCCCCTAGTCTCATGGTAACTGGGCCTCAGTGTTACTGCGACCCAACTGACCTAAGAGCGACCAGGACAATTTCAAGCTGCGGCCAAGGGTTCGCAAGATATGCAAGTAATTCTACAAAATTGGATATCATAAAGGGTGGTAATGACAGTGCCGGTGTCGAGTTCAAAATTCTAGACCTTGAGCAAACAAGATCAGTGATACTCGCTCTGGCTCGTGATCTGAACGACGCCTTTAAGAAAGCTGATGACTATTGGCTATCAATTGTCGCGGAACAGCAAGCCCAACGCGACCAGAAAGCCCGCTCGCTCAAAAAGCTATAACTCCAGCAGATTTCGGCGAACATCACACCTGTGCGCACCACACGCACACCATGTACTCTTCTTGTCCACAGTGTTTCGCGAGACACTGCTGCGATGGATCAGCTTCCGCCAAAGACAACTACTATTGGAATAACGGATGGCCGTCGCCCTCACAATCAGTTCGCAATACGTCAGCCTGACCGCCTGCTCCACATGTATATTGTCGGACAAACCGGCACCGGAAAATCATCGCTTCTGCTCAACCTAATACGGCAGGATATCCAGAATGGAGTAGGATGTTGCTTGGTTGATCCACACGGAGACCTCGCGCAGCAGGTCATCTCCTACGCACCAAAGGATCATATCTATTGGGATGTTGCTGATCCGGATTGCCCCTACGGATACAATCCGCTGACCTATGTCACAGCAGAATACCGCCCCCTGATCGCCTCAGGCTTCATCGAAATACTCAAAAAACAGTGGGCAGACGCATGGGGCGCGCGCATGGAGCATTTACTGAGGTTTGCTCTCTTGGCACTGCTTGAGCGTCCAGGTTCCACAATACAAGACATCATACCTTTGTTTCTCAACAAAGACTTTCGGCGGACTGTCATTAAGGAGCTGGAGGATGAACAGGTACGGGACTTCTGGACACAGGAATTTCCCGCGATGAACTACAAAAATGCTGCTGACGGTGTCGCGCCGATTGCAAACAAGCTTGGAGCCTTCCTAGCGCACCCGATCATACGCCGGGCACTGTGCACCCCAGAGCAACCACTGAGGATGCGCACCATCATCGACGAGGGTCGCGTACTGATTGTCAATCTCGCCAAAGGTAAACTCGGAGCCGATGCAGCAAACATTGTAGGTGGTCTCATCGTGAGTAGCCTCGCGAATGCGGCGTACAGTCGGCAGAACCAAGCGCCTGAAGATCGTCGCCCTTTCTTTCTCTACATTGACGAATTCCATTCGTTCACAACCGCAGCATTTGCCGACATGCTCTCAGAGCTCCGCAAGTATGGCCTGGGTTTAGTGGCCGCAAATCAGCACACTTCTCAGATTGATCAAAAAGTATTTGAAGCCATTCTCGGCAATGTGGGTACGCTCATATCATTTCGTGTAGGTGCAACCGACGCGCCAATACTCGCCAAGCAATTCGGGGACACGGTGCCGAGTGCGCGAGATCTCGTTGGCTTGGCAAACTATTCCGTGTACATCAAATTGATGATTGACGGCGTACAGAGCAGACCATTCTCAGCAAGAACACTTGCCCCTGATGCACCAAATATCACAAAATGAAACCTTCATCTCGCCAATTAGATGTATCTCTGCTAGCGTCATTGTCCCTCGGGGATTGTCGTAACCCTGGGCATCGCGATGCTCTCTAATCTAGGAGAGATCGTGATGAGGATACTTTCAAAGCGCCAGCTCAAGGAGTTGGTTCTCTACTCGCCGCAACATATTGCACGACTGGAAAAGGCGGGTTTGTTCCCCAAGCGGGTACAGCTTGGTCTCAACAGAGTGGGATGGGTTGAAGACGAAATATTGGACTGGCTTCAACAAAGGCTGGATTGCCGAGAAACACTTTAATCAACACTCCCTAGAGGGAGCGAAGGTGGCCGAGTAGCAATACCCGGTCACCTTTTTTGATCAGCTTACGACTGAAATAGCCTCATTCCGGACGTTAGCGACGGACATGCGCAGTTTGCGCGATTGTCTGACGCCCCTCACTCGGTTGTTCATGCTTTTGCCGAGTGGGGAGATGTCAGCAAAAAGAAACAGGGGAGCGTCGTGCCGTCGTGTGGGTCAGGTTTTGCGCTAAGCCCTGTCGATTTTTATTCCGCGCTAGTTGTTATTCCAAACACTGGAACTGCGAATTGAAAAAAAGTGAACATCAAAATAGGATAGTTGATGATGCGCGTTGCATGACTTCGTAGAACCTGTCCCGAGCAGTCTCAAATCGTTCCTGGCTTCCCCCAAACATTCCTGATTGCAGCGGAGCATACGTTTCTTGAGTGACTAAAGGGGCACTTACGGACGGGGCTTCTGCGAAATCTTTATACCAAGAACGCCAACCGAACCGGCCAATATGTGGGTTCATCCAACTTTCGTTTTGAATGAAATGATCCATTTGTAGAAGCGCAAAGAGAACTTCCCATTTGTCAAAAATGGTTTCCCAGTATTTTTCGTCAGGGACTATTCTCTCAAAGATCGGCAACAACGTCGCAAATAGGTGATCGCTGTTTGGTGTTTTTCGGCGCGCCCCATCACCTTGAAGTTCTTTCGCGAAGTCGCTGTTCGCCCAACCCCATGGATGTGCATGTGCAAGCATCGGTTTAGGTCTATCGATTTCGTCTGTGACCTGCAATTCGACCATTGCTTTCAATAAATCGAAATTCTCAGACGCAATTGACGGAACGCCAATTGAATATGCAATCAGTACTGCCGGATATCGGTCAGGTTCGTAAATGTTCCAATGAGTTGACCTTACAGTGGACGAAGCTAGGCGAATTGCTTCCAGCCAAGGTCGAATGTTACTACCAACGCCGTGATAGGCACCGTGCACCAGCATCGTACACAAAATTTCAAGAGTAGCTTCAGTCTTGGCGGAAGTTGCTCTCAAAATATCTCCCGTTGGTTGCTTGGTGTCTTCCCAAATGGACGGCAACGCATCTCTCACTTTCTTTGCCTGACCCACTATTGTATCGTGTAATCGTATCGCATTACGATCTGGCTCAGAGAGATAGCTTTTTATCTCAGCTTCAGCAGCAGAGACAGTTAATGCTGATGGTCGGCGCATTGCATTAAGCGCATCGACTTTTGATTCCAAGTCTGTGAAAAAACCGTTTGCGTCTGGGCCCAATACCGTTTCCGCATACCGGCAAGCGATAATCTCTTTTGCTTCATCCTGTGGATCGCTCATCGCCGACCAAACCGTCGAGTATCGACGGTTCGGAGCACGACGAAAAGCGTCACACAATGCAGCATCGCTTTGGCCAGACCAGCCGCAGACAATCATTCCGTATTCGTCAATAACTTTATCCAATAGCGTATCCCATTCACGTTCATACTTAATTAGATCCTGCTCAGAGTTTCGAATGCGTGTATCTTGATAATCACCGTGTATTTTGATGATCACGCACTGAGCTTGTCCAAGCGGCTCCATGCCTTTGATGTCATCAATGCTTTTGACAACGCTAGGGTGTATTCCCTCTGCGCTTAGTGCATCCTCCAAAAGTCGGTCGAAGTTTGTGGTTAGGATAACGCGAACAAAGCCTTTAGCGACAAGCCGTGCAATTGCCTGGTGTGCTTCCGTTGGAGACCTCTCCCCTCTATGCCTTGCTTCATCGCTTGCAGGTTCGAAAAAACGGGAAAGAAGTCTTCGTTGTTCAGCCCGTGTTGGCGCGAGTGTTTCGACTATATCTGAGTAGCTCGGTTCTTTTCCAAATTTCTTGATGTACCAATCCGAAATATCATCCGGGGCCGCGCCCTCCTGAGCGACTGCCAATTCACCTGCTAATTCTAATGTCACTTCCCAGCCTGTCGGGATTTTCGCAGCCCTCGACACCCCCGACCCGATTAAGACCGCGTAGGCACCGGGACGCCGCACGATGGCATGGGCAAGCGCAATGTTAGGTTCGACGTCAATTCTCAATTTTCGACCTCATTCTTCGTTTTGGAGGTCTCAAGGCCCTCGTAGCGCTATGAGCATTTGACCTCATTCAGTACTTGCAGCCCATATGATCGGTCTATCCACAATTTACTAGAGTTCCAGGAGTGAGAGCCAAAACAAAAGGGTTGCTTGATTCTTGTGGACACTTTCCACCGAAAGCGCACCTAAGGTGCACGTCGAATCCGGGGAAAAATACGTACAACATTACAAAGGCTTGCATCTATGTTTGGCGGGACGTGACCCTAATTCTTTATGTCTGCTTCTGCGCGCTGAGCCGACATCAGCCTAATAGTCTTTTGTTTCACTACTCCATCTACATAAACGAACGCACCACGTCATCGGACTAGAAACACAAATATGCAAGTGCTTGTTATTAGCTGGAATGCCCACAGAGGCCCATTCCGTAGGTAAACGTCTACCGGATGGTCATGAAGCGTTATATCGCTATTTGTCGTCACTATGATTACGGCATGCCGCCAACAAAACCGCTGGTGTCTTCATTTCGGATGACCTCCAGACGAACGCCTACATGACGGCAACCAGGCTTCGGGCATGATAAATTGACCGCGACTTCTTCTAAGTACACATCGCGATGATCAACTTTCAACAACAATGCTGTTGGGCTTTGCAGCCATGTGTGCAAGCAACGGATGCAGGTGGCTTCTATCAGCACTTCATCATCAAGATCGCGCAATTGTGTGTCTTCACGCCAGCTCACCAAAAATCCTCCGATGATGGAATGCGGGTATATGAAATCTTTGCGCCAGCATATCCGCCAGGCGGCGGTGTCCAGGGGCCAATCGATGCGACCCGCTTGCCGAATTTTCGATTGAGGAAATCTACAGCGCTCGTGATACGCTCCCATTTTTGACGCGCATGATCGTCATTAAGAAAAAGGTCAAGCTGACGGCAATCAGCAGGTGCGAGATCAAGCAAGGTTACGCCGACACGAACGATTTCGATATTCCGCCGTGCTTCTCGTTTCACCCGATCCCAAAGCCGTCCAAGCGCCGTGAGACATGCATGGTCGTCATGAACATAGTGAAGGGTTTCTTGCCCGAACCATCCGCCATCGCGAATGTCGAGCCACAGCCACAGCTTGTTGGCGTAAAACTTATCCCGGCGCATGCGGAACGCCGCCTTTGCCATTAGATGACGTGAGAATGCACGGGCGTTATCGATATTACGCAAGTAAGGTGGCAACACGCGACCATGACCAAACATGCCCCGACCGGTTGGCGTGGCTTTGATGTCATAGCCATGAAGCGCGTACCACATACGCTCACCATTCACATTGCCCCACAATGCTCGCAACTGTTTGGGCTGCGTCTTTAAGAGATCGCTGACTGTCCAAATATCGGCTTTGTTCAAACGGCGTTCCATACGTGCGCCAATACCGGGAACATCTTCAAAAGGTTGCGATAAGAGTGGGGCGGGCATATCCTCCGGACGCCAGATGGTGACGCCATTGGGCTTGTCGATCTTGCAAGCGATTTTTGCGAGCATGCGATTAGCGGCAAAGCCCATTGAGCAGGTGATGTGTGAGCCAACATTTTCATCAATGCGTTTATTGATGCGCGCCGCGAGTGAATGTGGATTTTCAATCGTCCGGCGATCAAGTGTGCAGGTAAGTTCATCTATAGACTTCACCGTCTCAATTGGAATTTCACAACGAATTTCGTTTAGGAGCGTGTTGTGGGCGCGTCTGAATAAATCGGGACGTTGGGTCACGAGAACGATATCAGGACATTGCTTGCGCGCATCTGGTACGCGCATGACGTTGATACAGCCCGCCGCTTTAGCTTCTTTTGAACAGGCAATGACCACGGTTGAATTTGCGGCGGATGTTTCAAACGGAATGACGCCTACCGGACGGCCTCGAATAGCGGGAATTGCTTGCTGCATGACGCTCGCAAAGAAGCCGTCAAAGTCTAGATACAGGCTTTCGATGGTCTCCGGTTTGCGCATAGCATCAGTCCCATCCCGCAACCCCATTGTGGCGGGAAAAGAATAGAACAAAAAGAGAA